>UQMQ01000202.1 GCA_900542245.1 uncultured Eubacteriales bacterium | reverse complement strand
CGCGGGATATGCCGGCTGATTTTATATCGCGTTTGCAGGCGTCATAAGGCAGTATCATCCGCAGACACTCTCCGTCCAAAAGATATGCATTGCTTTTACGCAATCTCTATGGTACAATGGCAAAACAAACTTACTTCAGTGCTTCACAAATACATTAAACAAAGAAAGGCTTGATTTATGCTAGAAAAAACCTACAAATTCTTGCTTGGCGCAGCATTGCTCTGCTTCGCTTTTTACCTTGTTTCACGCATCCGCATGCTCGGCGGCATCGCGGGTCTCTTGTTGCTCCTGACAGCATTGCTCCGCTTGTATGCTGACGCGAAATCCGATAATCTGCCTTGGAAAAAGAACAAAAATAACCATATCAGTCGATAAAGACGACTGGTATGGTTATTGCGGCAGTCACTACTTCCAGATATTTTCAACACCCTGGCAGGATACGCACACTGGGAGTTCTCTTCTCGCCCAAAGCCCGTCCGCTGCATATACCAGGCGTACCTATGCGTTTTCTATCAGCTCTCCGCGATAAAATACAAATTTTGGCATCTTCTTCATGACGTAGATATCTTCGTCCGGTTTTCCGTCAATGATGACCAGCTCCGCCTGCTTACCGACAGCGATTGTACCCTTGCGACAGTCAAGGCCGGCGATTTCCGCGCTGTACTTTGTCGCTTGCAGCAGAATATCCAGCGGTGCAAAATCGTACCAGTCTGTGCGCGCATAGAATTCCATGCCCGGATGCGCGCAGAAATTCTTTCTGTCAATATCGGATCCAAAGCCTAGCTTTAAGCCCGCGCGATACGCGTTATTGAGTGCATCTTTTTCCATTTTCTCATACTTTCTGCTCTTTTCCAGCGCGTCAGCCGAAAGCGCGCCGTCCTCGTCATCGATACAAGCCAAGCCGATCGCCGCGGTCGGTACCAGCCATGTCTTATCTGAAGCCTTGAGCATCGCGATTGCCTCATCATCAATAAAGCTTCCGTGTTCAACGGTTCTCAACCCACAGCGAATTGCCAGCTTGATTCCTTCCGCGCCGTGTGCATGTCCCATCACATAACTGTTCTTCATTTCAGCGATTCTGACTGCTTCACGCAGTTCATCCTCTGTCGTAATCAGGTCTCCCGGATTGCCGGCTTCATTCAGATACGCGCCCGTAACCATGTACTTGATGACATCATTGCCGGCTTCAAATTGTTTTCTGCAAGCCTTACGCACTTCGTATGGAGAATCTGCCACAATATACAGAGAGTCGAAGGTTTCGTTTCCAACTTCAGTCGGCGTAACAATCTGACCGGAAGAAATAATCTCAGGAATGTTAATCATACCGCCTTTTGCCGCACGCTTCAAAGCTGCTGTTACAGTAAACGGGCCACCCGCGTCACGCACGGTAGTATAACCTTGTTTCAGATACTCTCTGGCAAAATCGTACATCTCAAAACAACTGTCCTCGCAGTTTCGGTTCCGCAGCTCTTTAAAATCCAAATCTGTCAAGCACAAATGCGCGTGCAGATCAAAAAATCCGGGAAGCAAAGTTCCCCCTTCCGCGTCTACCACCTGCGCATCCGCCGCGTTTGTCGCACCGGCAGGTTCAATGCTCTCAATTACCCAGTTGTCAGATACCCATATATCCGCCAAAGAGCCAGCCTCAAAGTTAAAGCCTTCCGTTAACTCCGGAATCAGTCTGCAATTCTTAAATAAAATCATCTTTTTGTACCGCCTTTCCTAATCTTTAGCAGTTTTTCGTAAAACAGTGCATGTGCCTATCATCAGAATAGCAGATTATTCACCGACTGCAAGTACCATTTCATAAAAAATGTTCTAGTCCAAATGTTCTTCTTCTTGCACGGAAAACCACAAAAATGATTGTTAAATTTCGGACTATGCAAGTTATTTTTTTTGGTACTTACCCAAAAGGTACCAATCCAATATAATAAACTCGAAAGGCTAACCCTTAGCGCTTCTTTAGCGCGAGAGCTTAAAAAACGCAGCAACGCAAGCAATCTGTCTTTGCTG
>UQMQ01000201.1 GCA_900542245.1 uncultured Eubacteriales bacterium | reverse complement strand
CCGCCAGCGTTATGTGCGGAATTCGAAATCCCATAAAATTTGTGATTGAGCCAAAATGTATGGAATCATACGATTCACTTGCTTGCATCGATTCAGTGAATTAACTTTTTCATTTAACTCTTTTCAATGGACCAGCCACAGAGAGGAAATCGCCTTTGCAAATTACGATTCTAATGATATAATTGGTTTAACAAGAAATTTGGTCTTGCGCCTGGCGCGTGTGCTGCGCTGCAGATCGGAAGCCCTGACCGAATACGGGGCAGAACATGGGAACACAGGGGAGGAGGAAGCTGATGGGAGTTTTGAAATTGATTCTTGAAATGTGGTATCTGATATTGCCGGTTGCTGTTTTCATCGGAGGTTTGATTTATCGCAAAATCACACATCAACCGTTTAAAGGTGAGATTCCACCTGTCGGCGTCCTGCGGGATCTCCCGAGCAGCGTTACGGGTCTCAATAAGCAGGAGGAGAAAGCGGATAAAAATACGCAAAGCAGAAGGTACTGATCCGGATGACATCGAGAAAATCGGTATTGCCGGATATGTATTGAACGGCACTTCGGATGTGCAGCCGGCAATCCCATTTTTTGAAAAAAATCCGGAATGAAGGACGCGCGTTATGTCTGCAAGAGATGCAGGCGTACGGCGGGTGCGAGGATTGCGTAAAAGTCCTGTTCGGTTTCAGTTTCGAAGCCGAGCAGGATTTTGATTTTTTGCAGACGGTAACGGATGGTGTTTTGGTGGCAGTCAAAGTACTCTGCAGTGCGCGGCAGATCGCCGCCGCAGCGTACGAATTGCAGAGCGGTTTCAAAGTATTCCGGTTTTGCCAGAAGGGGCTGCAGGATGGAGGAAGCGTAGCTCTGCATGGAATCGCTGTCTCTTTGAGGAATCAGAAAACGGTAGGTGCCGATCTCGTGGTAGGATGCAAAGCGACGCGCTTCAGCTGCGGAGGCGAGATAAGTCTGATAGCTTTCGCGGAAGCAGAGATCCAGATCTTCATACGGCAGATGAATGTCGCTGCGGCAGACGCAAAGCGGCTCTTCTTCGTAATGCAAAAAATCCAAAAGCTGCGTGAGAATGACTTCAAAGGTCTCCGGTTTTGGCTGATGGGCGGTCAGCAGGGCAAAGAGAGCGCCTTCATACAGGCAGAGCAGGGCTTTGTCGTTGAGATTACGATTGAGGTAAAAGTTTTTAAGACAGCGTGCCGCGTGCTGATAGAAAGTATCGCGTTCCGCTGCGTCGTCGACCTTGATATAGATGCCCATAACGTGTGCTTTAAAGGCAAGAGAAAGGCTTTTGGCGAGCAGGGTGACTTGAGATTTTGCGAAGTCATCTGCGAGCATGCGGCGGATATTGCCTTCTGTCAGGAGGTTGGTATCGTCGGCGCGAACGGCGTTCATGATTTCATAGATGATATTTTCAAAATAAGCATCGCTGCCAAAACTGAAAAGCGGAAACGCGTGCGCGTTGCAGAAAGCAAGCACATCCTCTGGAAGTTCGTGGAAAATTACAGTTTTGTAGGCCAGTCCCGAGACACCGGCTTCGTAAAGCTGCTGCACGGCGGGCAGCAGTAGCTCCGGCCGGCCTTTGGCGAACAGCAGGCTGGAGAGGACCAGACTGTCCGCTTCAAATGCAGTTTGACGGGGGAAGTCGATATCCGCACAAAATTCATAGTCGCCGATGCCGGCAGAAACGACATAACGGGACAGCCCATTTTGACCAGCATGCAGCCGGAAGCTACACAGACTTTGCAGCTGCAGAATATCTTTTACGGTGAGCGCCATAGGAAACCTCCGAATTGTGATGTTTTTATGGTTAGACTTGCGCGGAAGCGCGATCGTACCGGGATCTTGCCGAATTGTTGAATCGACAAATGAATGAAAAACGCAATGATTTTCTGTTAGTATAACACAATTCGTTAGTTTTTTGTATAAAATCAAAAAATATTTTAGTTATTTTTTGAAAAATACAAAAATGACAGGGGAGGAATACGGTAAAATAAGGATAAGAGCGTTGCTTGAAAAAAGGAAATGAAAAGAGAAA
>UQMQ01000200.1 GCA_900542245.1 uncultured Eubacteriales bacterium | reverse complement strand
CAAGGTAAGCGTCAAACCATGCGCACATAGGGTATGCAGAAAGCAGTCACACTGGCTAACGGTGTATTAGTCGGCGTGACTGCTTTGTGCTTGTCTGCGGTACTGACGGTGCACGCTAATTGTTTGTTTCTTGATCCGGTGCCTAGCAGTAAGCAGGCAGGGCATCCGAATATGGAAGGTATCTTTTTAGTTTCTCTTTATCGGTCCTGTCTATTTGCGGCAATTCCTCCAGCAAGTGAAGGTAGCCGGAAGACAAAGCGATGGACAGAAGCCGCCCGCGGCAGGGATACTTCCTCTGATGCAGGCGGTTTTTGAGTGGTGAAAAAACAAGAATTTTATGTTATACTATTGGAAAATCGATTTTGTAGAGGGAAAGCGGAGAAACAGAATGGAAAAGGGACAAATCGTAACATTGACGATCGAAGATATGAGCGCCGAGGGTCAGGGCATCGGCAAGTTGTATGAGACGACGCGTAATGCGGACGCGGGCAGAATGGATACTAGCGCAGACAACAGCGCACAAAATACAGGAAACCGCGGCTTTGCGGTCTTTGTCAAGGGCGCAGTGGTCGGAGACCGCGTGCGTGCAGAACTGACAAAGGTAAAAAAACATTACGCATTCGGACGTGTGCTGGAAGTCGAAGCACTTTCTCCGGCACGCATTGAGCCGTTTTGTCCGTATCAGGACACATGCGGCGGCTGTGCCTACGGAACGTTAAATTACGATGCACAGCTTGCACTCAAAGAGAAACAGGTGCGCGACAAACTGATCCGCCTGGGCGGGCTGACAGACCCAAAGATGCAGCCAATCATGGGTATGGGGAACGAGGAAACACAGACTGAGCCGTTCCGCTATCGGAACAAGGCGAGCATGCCGGTCAGCACCGGTGGACTGGTGACGCAAAAGGGTGGCATCATGCAGCCGGTACATGAGCCGCGCATCGGATTTTATCGTGCAAAAACGCATGAAGTCGTAGACTGCGAGGACTGCTGGCTGCAGTCCGAACCGGCTATGGCAGCAGCGGCGGCCTTGCGCCGGTTCATGGAGGAGGATCATATCACGTCCTACGACCCGCGCTGGGATAAGGGTCTGATGCGCCATCTGATTGTTCGGACCGCGGTCGGGACCGGCGAAGTCATGGTGATCCTGGTGATCAACGGCAAGGCGATCCCGAACGCACCGAAACTGGTCCGCATGCTGGACGAAGCGATTGCTGAGATCCCGGTATACGAAGACGGTCCGCTCGCAGGCGTTGCATTCAATTTGGAAAGCGTGGTCGTGAATATCCATAAATCTAAGACGCTGGAAGGGCAGATCCTCGGAGAAGAATGTATCACGATCGCCGGCAAGCCAACCATTACCGAAGAAGTCGGCGGTCTGCAGTTTGAGATCTCACCGCTGTCGTTTTATCAGGTCAATCGCACGCAGATGATGCGCCTGTATGACAAGGCTCTGGAATACGCATCGCTCAAAGGCGATGAAACGGTTTTGGACTTGTACTGCGGCGTCGGTACGATCGGTCTGTTCGCAGCCGCGGAAATGAACCGAAGGACTGCCGAACTTAACGAAGCGGCGGCTTCGAGAGGCACTGCAGGCTCGGGACAGGCTGCGGCAGTCAAGCTGCCGGGCCGCGTGATCGGTATCGAATCCGTCAAAGGCGCAGTTCTTGACGCGAACCGCAACGCAGTCATCAATGGCATCGTAAATGCACGATATGTCTGCGGCAAGGCGGAGGAAGAACTGCCAAGGATGGTGCGTACCAAAGCACAGGAGGAAAAAGCAGTCAGAGAGGCAGCTTCCAGATTCGGGGAAGAAGCCGGAAAGAAGGAAATCCTCAAAGATGAATCTCTCCGGATTACGCATGCGGACATTGCGATCCTCGACCCACCGCGCGCCGGCTGCGAGCAGCCGCTGCTGGAGGCAGTCGTGCAGGCAGCCCCGGACCGTATCGTTTACGTCTCCTGTGACCCTGCGACCCTCGCCCGCGATATTAAGTGGCTCGGTGAGCACGGTTACGAATTCCAAGAAGCCACCCCATGCGACATGTTCCCTTGGACCGGGCATGTGGAGACGGTTGTCTTGCTTTCCAAGGGTGAGGTCGACTCGAAAAAGATTCGGGTTGAGTTCTCTTTGGAAGATAT
>UQMQ01000199.1 GCA_900542245.1 uncultured Eubacteriales bacterium | reverse complement strand
TTGCACACAAAAACAGGCTGTTATTTCACAGCCTGTTTTTTGTTGAACATGCCTTCGAGCGCATCGCGAGTGTGCTCAAGCATCATGTCGGTTTCGTGAATATAGATGTTTAAAGTCGTCTCAACATTTTTGTGACCAAGCCGAAGCTGGATTTCTTTTACCGGCACCTTTGCTTCGGCAAGTTCCGTTCCATGCGTATGTCGCAGGGAATGAAAATCAAACTTCGAAAAAATCGGCGCTTCGGACGATTTCGTTCTTCCGTGGATAACTGCGGTTGTGTGCTGCATGATTCGCGGAGTAGTAAAGCTGCCGTTTTCCCTGCGACAGATCAGGTCCATTTCTGTGCCGCTGCCTTCGGCATTGAGCGTCTTTTCGAAGCTCATGTAATAACGGGTGAAATGCTGACCATAAAACATCCGGTTTTCAAGCTGCCGCTTTCGCTCCCGCCGGAGCAACGCGATAAGTTCGCTGTCGATTGGAAGCGTTCGTTCTGAGTCATACTTGCAGCCCTTGAAATACCACTCGTTATTACCGGCCTTGCCGCGATTCTGGATCTGCCGCTGCACATGCAGTGTACCGGAGGTGAAGTCGATATCCTCCCAGGTCAAAGCAAAAGCTTCGCCGAGCCGCAGACCAGCTCGGTAACCGAGCATCATAGGAATATATGCGGAGGTCCCCTCCGGGAATCGCTCAAAAATTTGCTCAACGATACCTTTCGGGATGACAACCCGCTCTTTCCTTCTAGTGGCAGGGTTATTCTTCGCGGCCTTTTTGGACGGAAGTTTTACCTCATACATAGGGTTATACTTGACGTAGTTCATCTCCTTTGCATATTTCATTGACTGCGACATGACGTTTTTCATCGTCGACAATCGGTTCAGAGCGTAACCTGCTTTAAATTTATCGGTCAGCACCTTTTGAAAGTCCGCGGTGTCGAGACTGGATAGGCGATAGCTGCCGATCAGCGGTTTCAAATGAACGCGAACGATCTTCTCGTAATTGTCGATTGTAGTATGATCATACACCAAAGGGCATTTGTCGCGCAGCCACATATCAAGAAGATCTGCGTAAGACATCTCTGACGGCTTGAACACCTTACCTGCATTGATATATTCATTGTATGCCTGGTTCCCTGCAATCTCCGCTTCCTTTTTAGTCCGGAAACCGCCCTTTGATGGCTGCACACGCTTGCCGCCGACGGATGCCGCCTCGTATCGGTACGCCCAGCCTTTTCCACGCTTAAAAACCCTGACTTCTGCCATGAATCACTCACCACCCTTATCATGATTTTCCCTAAATATTACCGGTAGAATCCGGACAGATCCGGATATATAATATTCACTGCGCCCCTAAGAAGGAGAGCAATGAAACGAAAGTATCAATACATAGACAATCCGTTAATTTACGCCATATATATTCATTCGTTACAGCTATTAGTCATAACAACAAACATAGACGGGCATAAAGGAGTTATCGTGTATAAAATCTAGTGTGTATGAATGGGGCGCCTTTATTATAAGGCGCCTCGATGCATTGACCGTTTTGTTGACATCAACAAAATGGGGATACTCTTCATGGAAAACACCTCTGGCGTTTACTAATAACAAATCCCACACGCAGTATAACCATTGCTCAGCGCGCTGTCTAACGTGGTTTCGATGCGGCTGTCCTTAAGCGTTCTGCAGGTAGAACTATGATACTTAGTGCCTGTCTCAGTGATATAGACCACAGTCTCACCTTCAGCACCGGAAGGAGCCGCAGGCGTAGGCTTTGCAGACGAAGCTTTCTTTACCTTGGCAGATTTCCACTTGCTCAAAGCGCTGTCCTTGTACTCACCATCAGAGAACGCGCGGACTTTATAATAGTACTTCTTACCCTTCTTGACGTTTGAATCCTGATAACTGTCCTCGTCCGTCTCAGCGATGCGGGAAAACTTACCGTCTTTGGACGTGGAGCGGTACACATAGTACCCGTCAGCATCTTCGACGGAGCCCCAGCTGATCACAATGCTGCTCTTTTTAGCAGTCGCACTCTCGATAACAGGGCGTGAAAGCTTGGCTGCAGCGAAAGTCGGCACAGCAGAGCCTAAAAACAGACAAGCAGCGATAACGATTGCAGTAAACTTCTTCTTCATAACACATTC
>UQMQ01000198.1 GCA_900542245.1 uncultured Eubacteriales bacterium | reverse complement strand
TCTTCATTTCAGACGATAGTAGCAGGTGCTTTTGCCGTTGCCTTCCCGTTTCAGTTCGCCGGATGCAACCAGTTTGCGCAGCGCGCCTTCTATCGAGCTGACGCTCAAAGCAGGGCAGAGTTCGCGAATATCCTGCTTACTGAAACGACCGATTTTGCTCAGTGTTGCCTGACGTACTGTTTCAAGCGCCGGCTTTTTTTGTTCGACCAACGAGAAGCGATCCTCAAAATCGCGGTAGGCGGAGAGAATGATGCCAAGCAAATATTTGATAAAGGGAACGGCATCTTCTGTCCCCTCGTGCCAACCTTCCTGTGCTTGACGAAGCGCGGCATAATAGAGGTCTTTATTTTGGGCGATTTTAGCTTCCAGCGAGATATATTTGCCGACATAAAAACCATTTCGATACAGAAGCAAGGTCGTGAGCAAACGGCTCATCCGTCCGTTCCCGTCATTAAAGGGATGAATACAAAGGAAATCGTGGATGAAAATCGGAATAACAATCAAAGGTTCAGCTTCCATGTTGCCGATTACGCGGTTATATTCATCGCAAATGCGGTCAAGGGCTTCCGGCGTTTCAAAAGGTGCAAGCGGCGTAAACAGCGTTTCGGTATGACCGTTTGGATAAGTGGCGCTGATATAATTCTGCACGCTTTTTGTCTGCCCCGCCATAGGGTTGTTCATGTGGCTGTACAAAACTTTATGCAGCTGCAAAATGTAGTTCCGCGTAATCGGAATGGCATCAAAATTTTCGTGGATGATATTCAGCGCATCACGGTATCCGGCAATTTCCTGCTCATCTCGGTTTCTGGGCGCAGTTTTTTCTTCGACCAACTGGCGGATACGTGTGCTTGTGGTGACAATCCCCTCAATCGCATTGGATGCTTCGGTGCTTTGAACCTTGGCGATTTCCACCAGCTTTTCCAATTCCTCCGGGCGCTGCTTGAGATACATCTCCTGTTTTCCGGCTTCTTTATAGATTGCAGCAATATAGCCGAGAATCTCGGAATCCCATTTTTGCTCTTTGATTTTGGAGTAATTGAATGCTCTCATGCCTTACCGCCCTTTCTTTCCCTTAAAATATACTACATTTTAAGGGAAAAGCAAGGCGATTAAGGGATTCTGCTCTAAAAAAGCTGGACATCGAGAAGAACAAGTATATACGGCGACAAACGCTGACTTAAAGTGAAGGGGAGGTGAGCTCTGCCCTAACAATGATATAAATGATACTAATTGGTGTTAGCAGGCTTCTGATATTCGGCCATGATCCTTCTTGCCCTACCGCGCGTGGTATCCTCAAAGGTCTCATCTTCGCTGAAGCGCAGCCAGAAAGGATCTTCCATCAGGCAGGCATTGGTGCGCTTGACGATCTCCCACGCGTTGTAGTCAGGCAGGCCCATCATCTCCAGAATCTCCTTGCAGTCCATCCGATTCCGGGGAAAGATGCGCTTCTTTGCCCAGACGACCACATCGACCAGTGGGACTTTGCGGCTGCTGCCGATAAAGAGGTTCAAGGGCAGGTCGTACTGTAGCACGCCCTCATTGGCGCAGAGATACTGCCCATCTTCGCTCAGATGAGCGATTTCCCGTTCATCTAACATCAGTTTCAGGTAAGCCATATTTATACGCTCTTTAATAATTCTTTCCTCATGTGTGGAATCGCCCCATACCGGCCTTGCAGATAGCCTTTGGCGATATTCTCACCTTTCCGGGGAGAAAACTCCGTCAAGGCGTAAATATCGGTCTGCATGGTCTTTTCATCCTTTTCTGCAAACCAAATCTGATCGCGCCGCAGCAACGTCAGGTCGAGAAGTCCGGTATCGTGTGTTGTGAAGATGAGTTGTGCATGGTTTGTATTGATAGCGGCATCCTGCACCATCTCGATCAGATGCCTTGTCAGCAGCGGGTGCATACTGGATTCGATCTCGTCTACTACCAAAACAGAGCCTGCTTCTAGTGCCGCAAGCCACATACCGATGCGAGAGAAGAAACGCTGTGTTCCAACGGATTCTTGCCCCAACGGGAGCCAGAAACCCTTAGAAGTGCCATCTTCGGCATCGAGAGTGTGCAGTGCGGAAATGATAGGCTCTTCCTTGGAGCCTGTAATGCGGATGTCTTTGATACCGAGGTCTGCATACAGCATTTCATGCAGGATACGGCTCTTTTCAGAGCCGCCCTGCCGGATGGCAGACAATGTAGC
>UQMQ01000197.1 GCA_900542245.1 uncultured Eubacteriales bacterium | reverse complement strand
GTAGATGGTATATCATCGGCACCATGAACGATATCGACCGCTCTGTGGACAGCTTTGATTTTGCCATGCGTCGTCGCTTCCGTTTCGTAGAACTCAGAGCGGATGAGCGCCTTGAGATGCTTGCGTCGCTGGAAAACGAGGAGTTGGAGGCTGAGGCAATCAGAAGGATGGCTGCGCTCAATAAGGCAATCGCAGAGGTCGAGGATCTGAATGAAAATTATCAGATCGGAGCGTCTTACTTCCTAAAGTTGAAAACACTTGATTTCGACCAGCTTTGGACTGATTATCTGCAACCGCTCCTACAGGAATACATTCAGGGAATGTACGATGAGGAAGGAATTATGAATCGGTTCGCAAGGGCATACGGCTATCAGAAACCTGCCAGAGGTGATGCGAATGAAGCTGCTCAGGATCAAGGATAACTCCCAGCAGAAAAAAGATGCCTTTTCTCAAGTAGCGAGGCTGACAGGCAAAATTGCAGATAAGACATTGGAACAGCTTGAGCGCGAAGGTGTGTTCGTATTTCCTGAAACCGTAAAAGATGCAGAGGATATTACGCAAGATCAAATGATCCTCCAAAGCGTCAATGACACCTATCGCTCCGGCAATGTGATGGGCTTTCTTGGCTACGGTGATGAGCGGCTTGTGATCGCATCCCGTTTTTGCGGAGAGGGTGAGGATTACTTTTTCCAGTATCTTTTAGACAAAGTTCTGGACTTTCCAAACATCGTAGATTTGGATGCAGATGCCAATCAAGATAATCGGCTGTTCAATTTTCTGCTGTTTCTGTTTCCGTATTACCTCAAAGCAGCGATGCGGAAGGGCTTGTTCAAAAAGTATATCCGCCACAGGTACAATGATGGAAATGTAAAAGGCACGATTGATGTCGCAAGACATATAGAGAAGAACACCCCATTTGTAGGAAATGTTGCATACAGCCAGAGAGAATTTTCCTACGATAACAGCCTGATGGAACTGGTACGGCATACCGTAGAGTTTATCAAAAGAAAGCCTTACGGAAATAAACTTCTTATCAAAGTGAAAGACGAGGTAAAACTCGTTATAGATGCGACTTCAGAATATGAGCCGTGTGACAGACAGAAAATTATTGAGCAAAACAAAAAGAATACTGTCCGACACGCTTATTTCAGAGAGTATCTTGCATTGCAGCGGTTGTGCCTTTTGATTCTCCAACATCAGAAACACCAAATCGGGGCAGGGGCGAGACAGATATATGGCATCCTGTTCGATGGAGCATGGTTATGGGAGGAATACGTCAATTCGCTGATAGAAGATGTGTTTTATCACCCAATGAATAAAGGCGGTAAAGGCGCGCAGAGATTGTTTGATGGAAATGTGGGATTGATCTATCCTGATTTCATCAGCCGGAACAGCGAAATGAGAATTATTGCCGATGCAAAGTATAAGCCGATTGATAATATTGGAAATCGAGATTATTTACAAGTACTTGCCTATATGTTCCGTTTTGATGCAAAGGCTGGTTACTATCTCTATCCAGAAGCGGAAGGGTCTGACGATTTGAAATTGTGGTTGAATCGTGGTTCGACCTATGAGGAAAATGTCGTGCCGCGTGATGACATCAGCATTACCAAGCATGGCTTGAAAATTCCCATAGATGCGCAGAATTATTCAGAGTTTACAGCAAAGATGAAGGTTCAGGAGCAGGAATTTACAAGCGTATTCTATGCGTGATTTTGTAGGTGAACACAGAACTGCATATCAATAATTGATCGGTTTTGATCAGAAATAATCCGTAGGAGTAAAGAGGAATCCAGATGCCCGACAACAGGAATCGCAAGCGACCGATACAGGTCAAATTTTTCGTAGACGAAAGAGAACTCGGCTTGATAAAGACGAGAATGGCGCAGCTTGGTATAGAGAATATGAGCGCTTACCTTCGGAAAATGGCGATCGACGGATATGCAGCAAAACCGGATTTGCCTGAACGCCGTGAACCCAAAAATCCATGACTCACTTTCCGAAGATAGATTGATATTCAGCTCCGCAGGAGCGTAGCCAATTTCTTAGAAATCGTTAAAGGGTTTGGGATGTTTCCCAACAAGATTTTGCAAAAGGTCAGCAAGGCTGAAATTTTGCAAAACGCACGAGTGGGTACCGCCGTGCATTGCTTGCCGGAATGGCAAGCTCCGGTGTGGGTACTCACCGGATTTGCTTGCTATTCTG
>UQMQ01000196.1 GCA_900542245.1 uncultured Eubacteriales bacterium | reverse complement strand
ATACGGAACTGAATACCGCACTTACCGATCCGAACAATCCGCGATGCAAGGAGATCACAGATCGGATCCCGGCAGGAAGATGGGGAAGCGCGGACGATTTGAAGGGTGCGGCTGTTTTTTTTGGCATCGGCTGCGTCGGACTATGTGAACGGAGCGATTATACCGGTTGATGGGGGATACCTTGTAAAGTGATCAGATCGGAATCAGCGGAAAGCGATCCCCGCAAAATGGGAATTAAATTTTAAGATAGCCTTCCTTTTGTTTTAGAATAAAGTGTGAAGAATATTGGCACAAATGTTGCTTATTATTTATGAAATCAGCTAAAAAACGGAGACGAGATTTAGAAAGAAAAAGGAGAAAAGAATGGCAAAATTCAAAGTCGTGATCACGGATCACGAATACGATAACATTGAAAATGAAAAGCAAGCCCTCAGTGGACTGGATGTGGAATTACTGGACTGTCAGTATAAGAAGCCGGAAGATATTCTGCGGGTCGCAAAAGACGCGGATGCGTTGATCATTCAATACGCGAAGATGCCAAGAGCATTGGTTGAACAGTTAGATCGGTGCAAAGTGATTGCCCGCTACGCGACCGGCTTTGACGGTATTGATCTGCAGGCTTGCACAGAAAAAGGCATTTATGTGTGCAATGTTTCCGACTATTGCAGAGAGGAAGTTTCAACCTATGCGCTTTCGCTGCTTTTAGAAATGACAACACGAGTAGGGAAACATGATGCATGGACGCATCAGGGGAACTGGTTCGGCATGCCGGGGAAACAACACAGCTTGAAGCACCAGGTCATCGGTGTCGTCAGCTTTGGCAGAATCGCGAAAAGCTTTATTGATAAAATCAAGCCGCTTTGTGACAATATTTGGGTTTATGATGTGCACGGAGATGTCGACGCGGTTTCGCAGTACGGCGCGGTACCGAAAACCTTGGATGAAATCTACGAGGGTGCGGATTATATTTCGCTGCATTGCCCGCTGACGGATCAGACACGTCATTTGATCGACAGAGAAGCTCTCCAAAAAATGAAAAAATCCGCAGTGCTGATCAATGTGGCCAGAGGCGCGGTCGTATCGGAAGCAGATCTGGTATGGGCGCTGGAAAACGGTGAGATCGCGGGTGCGGCGCTTGACGTATTGGAACAGGAACCACCGGAAAAAGATAATCCGCTGTTTCGCTTTGACAATGTCATCATATCACCGCATGCCGCATGGTACTCGGAGGAATCACAGGCAATACTGCAAAGAACTCCCGCGGAGGATGTTGCGCGTGTTTTGAGGGGCGAATTACCGTTGAATTTGGTCAACAAGGAGATTTTGAATCAAAAGGAAGTGCTACGACATACGGACAGAATCAAATAATATGCATCGACACATATCAAAATGCGTCTTTGCGGGAAACGTCGAATGAAACAAATGAAACCTTTGATGCCGCGTTCGCGTTTGTCAAGAGCATTGACAAGACACCGTGCACGATCGAAAAAGAACTTTACGGTTTTGTTGCAACCCGGATTTTCAGCGCGCTGACAAGAGAAGCCTGCCTTGTGACCCATTACGGCAAAGGCGAATACGGACGTAAATCAGGGAAAGGCTTTTACGACTATACAAAATAATTTCTGCGTGAATCTAAATGCACCCATCTTGCAGAATCCGGAAGCGTAACAGAAGAAAAAGACAGAAGGAGGGGAAAACAGAGATGCGAAAGGAAACAAGTATAGAACCAATCACGCAAGAAGATTCTGATGTCATCAAAGAATCTCAGCGTGTTATGAAAATCAAGGTGATGGTTACGATCGTGGCGATACTTCTGCTGGTGCTGGCGGCGATTCTGCTGCGGGACAGCGAGGAAGGCTATCTCATCAAAATCGCAACGGATGACGATCAGACCTAGACTTATGAAATTGCCGACACCTCCATCATCAAAAAACAGCGGTGTTCTGCAAGAAGACAGGGAATTCCGATGCACCTTTCCTGATCCCGATTGCAACGTCCTTCGGTGTCGATCCGATCCACTTCGCAGGCATCATGCTGCTGAATCTGGAAATCGGTATGATCACGCCGCCGTTTGCAGCAAACCTGTTCGTAGGCTGCAGAATCGGCAAGGTAACGATGGATAAGGTACTGCCGAACATGATGCCGTTCTTCGCGGTTTGCATCATCGTACTTCTGGTCACGGCTTATGTACCGGGTGTAGCGACTTG
>UQMQ01000195.1 GCA_900542245.1 uncultured Eubacteriales bacterium | reverse complement strand
AGAATATCAACCATGCTATCACAACATCCACTACGAATAAATCCGCGACGATGCAGAAATTAGAATAAACTCCCCTGTTTATTCGATAGAGGGGAGCAAAAAGAGCATCCCTGCCCCCCTTGCAGGAATGCTCCTTTCTAAAGCTTAATTGCGGAGCGTGCCAATGGGAATGACTTTTACGCCATCATTCCGGGTATATGCCATTTCTCCTCCGGTAAGCACGATCAGCAGATCCGGTTCACGGATACGAAGGCCTTTCTTCTCATTGGCCTCCCGAATCAACTGCTTGAGCTGGCATAGATGTGCCGCACCTTCTTCAATCTCGCGGCTGCCCAGCTTGAATTCGATCAGCGCATAACGGCCATCCGACAAATGAAGCACGCAGTCTGCCTCTAATCCATAGCGATCATGGTAATAGGAAACGCTGCCGTTCCATGCGAAGGAATACGCTTTCAAATCTCGGATGCACAGGCATTCAAAGATGAACCCAAAGGTGTTGAGGTCGACCAGAAGCCCATCCGGTGACAGCCCCAAAGCGGCTACCGCAATCGACGGATCGACAAACTCACGTTTTTTCCCGGAACGCATTGCGGAGGCAGAGCGAATTGCAGGGCACCATGCCGGAACATTTTCAATGACATACAGTTTCTCCAGCGCATCCACATAGGAAGATAGGGTCGGTGAGGTAATGTCACTGTAATTGGCTGCTACATCATCTAAGATCGTCTTCTCCGATGCAAGGGTGGAGAGGTTACGCGCATAAGACCGCAGAACTGCCCGCACGCGCTCAGAACTACGTTTCACTCCATCCACCGTGGAGGCATCGCTGTCGCAAATATTGTCTACATAGTTTTGTGAAACAAAAAGCTGCGCTTTCTCTGTCTTTTTGGTAAGGCTGGAAGGCCATCCGCCGCGGCAGGCCGCAAAGACAAGTTCCTCTACAGTCAGATTACTCATGATCCCGTCAATATCCATCTCGGGATCTTCAAAGAGCGCATGAAGAGATATCTGACCATTCGACTCTTCGGATTCATACAAGCTCATTGGGTACATCACCATGCGGGAAATTCGCCCGGTTCCGGAGTGCATGATGGTTGAACTATCTACAGTAGTTGAACCAGTCAAGATAAACAGGCCCTCCTCTCCACGTTCATCAACAGCGCTGCGGACTGCGTCCCAAAGCACAGGGGCCATCTGCCACTCGTCGATCAAACGCGGGTTCTCGCCTTTGAGGAGCAGAGATGGTTTTACTTCAGCCGTTTTCAGATAGCCCTGCGTTTTATCTGGATCCTGCAGCTTCAATACGCTTTTGGCCTGCTGTTCTGCCGTGGTCGTTTTTCCGCACCACTTGGGTCCGGCTATGAGAACGGCTCCCACAGCCTCCAGTCGTTCAGCCAAAATATTATCCACGATTCGGGGTAAATAATTTTCCGGCATAATGGCACCTCCTAAACTGCCTTTTTCCTATCATACCGCAGCCACACGCAAAATACAATCGAATTTTGTATTTTTGCGCCATTTTATTTTATATTTTTGCGGCAATTTATTTTGCGTTTTTGCGCTACTTTGCGTTTGCGCATGTGTAGCAGGATTCTCCCGACCAAAAGAAGATTTCCTAAAGGCCGTTCCCGTTTTGCGTTCAAGCCATAGCGTTGAGGCTCAGGCCAATCGGCTAAATAATCACAATGTTTTGATTTTACCGCCGCAGTAAATACTGTATATAGTGTTGATTCTATTGACAGCTACAATATCATGTGCTATTATAGCCGTGTAATTGATTCTATGTGCGTTCCCTTTGGGAAGATGAGACTGAATAGTCCATCAGCGAGAAAACTCGCATTGCACACGCTGTTTTTGGATTGTACGCAAGCGCCGGTAGTATGACTGCGCCCATCTTTTATGGTGGGGATCGTCTGCTCCGGCGCTTTTTATATATACAAGTATTGCCGTGCGGCAGAAAGGAGTGATCATGTCCCAGCTATTCACCACAGGAAAGGTAATTTCCAACCTTGAGCTGAAAGCCAGCGCAAAGCAAAATCTCTACATTGACCACCTTTTCCCAGCCCTTGATTTCCTGCACCTCGTCCAGAAAGAAATAGGTCTTTCCGCTGGGGCTGAGACGGTCTTTTAGCTCTGCATACATCTCCTTTGCGGTCATATGCAAAGTGAAGAATTCAGCAATTATGCAAAGCTTAGGAATGGCGTAGAAACGGTACCGGCAAACATCCGTAAG
>UQMQ01000194.1 GCA_900542245.1 uncultured Eubacteriales bacterium | reverse complement strand
TAAAAAAAACAAAGCCTCCGTCCCTGTCCATAGGGGCGAAGGCTTTTATGCTTCACGGTACCACCCTAATTATCCTTTCCCTTTTGGAAAGGCATCTTAGCCGTCCGGTAACGGGGACGAGACGTTCCGCTCCTCGCGGACTGCTCCAAAGCGGCTGCTCTGCACCGGTCGCCGAGGGCTTGCACCATTCCCCTCTCGCTTCGGGCTCGTTTGCAAAGCTGACTTTTTCATTGCATTTCACGCGTGATATTATATCCCAAATCTCATTTTTGTCAAGCAACAGATCATCACAACAACGGTATCTTTTTCATCAGTTACGCTTCCGAGATAATTTTCGTAGGGGTGGCGTCCGATACAAAGATCATGCTGTCATAAAGCACTGCGGGCGGCTGAAACATCCGATAGCTTGGCGGGAGCAGCCGCATCAGGAGCGAATAGCTTTCTCCCAGATTCCCGAGAGTGGTGTATTCAGCAATCTCGCCGCCAAGTTCCGAGTGTTCCGGGATTTTTGCAAAATCAAGCCA
Source organism: uncultured Eubacteriales bacterium (assembly GCA_900542245.1). Lineage (GTDB taxonomy): Bacteria > Bacillota > Clostridia > Peptostreptococcales > Anaerovoracaceae > CAG-238. The sequence goes on along the minus strand of UQMQ01000194.1, from coordinate 1,709 downwards.
GCAGCGATCATATCCGGCGAGTTTTGCCGCCTTAGCCAAGGGGTCATGGGAATAAAACACCTGCTCGGTGCGTTTGCCGGATGACCTCGCCGGCAGATTGCAGCGCGTTTTATAAAAATCCGTACCGATCGCATAGTAACCATTCTCTGCGTCCTCGGACAATATTTTCCCCATGGAGTCGTAGCTGCCCCATTTTGCAACATGGCTGTTGTGACCCGTTACAAAGATGCGTTCATGGCCGCGCTGCTGCTCCTGCTGAAAGATCCACTTCACATTTTCCGCCATGAATCCATCTCGCAGCGCGCCGCCGTCAGCGGTCGGCACGCTTTGCAATTCGCAATATTGCAGCAGCATATCCGCATAATGGAGCGTCTTGTCGGATGCGCCGCTGCTTTCCAGTTCATTCTTTACCCGTGAGAGAATCCCTGCCTGCGCGGAGAGATCGTATGCGGGGTTCAAATTCTCTCCCTCCGTGAGCTTCTCCAACTCGGTCGTGTCGATGTTCGATTCCGCGCAGCCTTCCATCAAAAATTGAAGCGTGCGGGAAATTCTCTGCATATCAAAGCCGTAAAAGCGAACATCCTCCCCCGCCGAAGCGTTTTCGTTGTATTCACGCAGATAGGAGACGAGTTCTGCCATCTCCTCCGTCCGATAAATGGCAAAGCCGATCGCAGCCGCGGCCTCCTGCGCAGTTCCCTCCCTGCCGTGGATATACCGATCGACCGCTTCGCATCCGCCGCAGTCGCCCTCAAGGGCAAATGCCCTGACGCCGCGCTCTTCGAGCAGTTTTTTGAAGACCTCCAGCTTCAATCGCTGGAATTCAACGTTTCCGTGCGTTGCCTCGCCCAGTGCGATGATCTTTTTCTCTTCCGGGATAGAAAGGGCTTCCACCGGGAGCGCATATTCTTGAAGCTCATCCACATTGGCGGCTTCCCCTGTGGAAAAACCGCCGAAACGCATGAAGACAATTAACAACAACAGCGCGGCGAACATCGCTCCCAATAGAATATATCTGATCTTGCATTTTCCTTTTTTCTTCATCTCTGATAATACCTCATAACATTTGCAACGTTCTTGTTTCTCAATTACCGTACTTCGTGCAGCAATTCTTCGGCCGAAAGGTCAAACAGCTTTGCAAGGGCAATCAAGTTCGAAGTGCTCGGGTCAGACGTTCCGTTCTCCCATTTGGAAACCGCCTGCCTGCTTACACCGATCGACTCTGCTACAAATTCCTGCGTCATTTTGCACTCTTCACGATGCTGTTTCAAAACCTCGCCCAACGATCGTTTGATCTCAGCTTTTTCTTTTCTGACATCTTTTGACCTGATGTATCGGATCAGCGCTTTTATGAGGACGATCCCCAAGACCACAAATGTGACGATCACCGAAAGGCCGAGCAAAAGAACAACAGCAAAGGAAGCCACGCCCACAAGTTCCATATCATCACCTCCCAACGGCTCTATGGTAGCGATTTCCCGCATTTTTCGCCACCAACTATCGCGATATTATCGGTTGCGTTCCGGTTGCAAGTGTAAAATGCCGCCCTTTTCCGCGCAAAAAGGGTACAAAAGCGTTTTCAGTATATCACGGCGGCGGTCAAAAAGACAGTGCTGCCTGAGTCTTCGCCGAAACCCGCCCTTGCCTTTGTGCGGAAAATGGCATATACTGCTTTCGTTTGATGAATGAAGGGAGAATCATTATGAACCGTT
>UQMQ01000193.1 GCA_900542245.1 uncultured Eubacteriales bacterium | reverse complement strand
TACCCTGCTTGTCCGTCGCTCGAAAAACCTTGATTTTCCAGTGTTTTCAAAAGTATCGTTATCTAACGTCAGCTTTCATCGGGCAAACCTTGCGGCACTTGCCGCAGGATACGCATTTTTTAGGGTCTGCTTCTACGCGCATCAGCGAAAACCGGCTCGATGCCTTGAGGAAGATCGTAATCGGGCACAAATATTTGCAGAACGCGCGATTGTCGCGAAACGCGAAGGCTAGAGCGCTGCCGACCGCGTAATACACCGCGTTGCCGATCAAAAAGCTGTACCACATGATGCGCTCTTTGCCTTCGACGTCAAAAATAAACAACGATGCGACAAACACCGGCGCAAGCGCAAAGGTCAGCCAGCGAAGTTTTCCTAAGCCCTCTTTGCGCGGTGCCTGCGGCGTCCGGTACGGCAGGAGGTCGAGCACCATCGCCGTCCAGCAGGCATAGCCGCACCAGCCGCGCCCGAACAGCAGCGGTCCGAAAATCTTGGCTATCGCGTAGTGGATCGTCGCCGCCTCGAATACCCCGAGGAACAAATAGTACCAAAAGCCTTCGATCTGCATGTTTTCGCCGCAGATAATGCCCAGATAAACCAGCATATAGCTGCCGACGAGAAACTGCACGATATGGCGCGCATAGGGCTTTCGCTGCGCGAAGAGCGTCAGCCCCAGCGCCAGACTGCCGCCGATATAGCTGAAATTAAACAGATAGAAGAGATTGTCCTTGACCAGCCACAGGCTGACCGCAATGGTTTCAAAGATCGCCAGCATCAAAAGCGGCGCGGTATATTTTTTCAAATCTCTGCCTCCTTACCAAGACGTTTTTTCTTTATTCTAATGCAGGCGGCGGGATATCGCAACCATAAAAAACGCAAAAACAGGTCGAAGGATTGTCAAAATTCGACCTGTCTTTGGAGGCGTGCTTTCGCTGATTCGTTTTTAGAATAATTTTACAATGATAAACACTAAAATCATATTTGTTGCGATTTTCGAAAATTTTTCAAAACGCTTAGTGGTTGCCGCAGCCGCCATGTCCGCCGCAGCTGTGTCCCTGTCCTTCTCCAGGGTGTCCGCAGCTGTGTCCTGCCTCCCCAGGTCCGTGTCCTTCCCCATGGTGGTTACATTGTACATTTGGATTGTACGCGAGGCTGCCGTCCAAAAGTGCCTGCACAGCCGCGTCCGCGCTGCCGCTGACACCGCCGTAGAGCTTTACGCCTGCTTCCGCGAGCGCGGTCTGCGCGCCGCCGCCGATGCCGCCGCAGATCAGCACATCCACGCCGCCCTCCGCCAAAAGACCTGCCAGCGCGCCATGCCCGGTTCCGTTCGTTCCGATTACGCGGCTGTCCCTGACCTTGCCGTCCTCGACATCATATACCTTAAATTCCTCCGTATGTCCGAAGTGCTGAAAAATATTTCCGTTTTCGTAAGTCACTGCAATTCTCATGTGATTCCATCCTTTCCGCGGCAATGCCGCCTTTCCGTCAAATGCTTCGGCACAGCTCCCGCGGTCGCAGCAGGGCATCTGCGCTTTCCAGCGTCTTGCCGCTTCCTCTGCGCTGCACGCGGACTGCGTCCCCTCGCAGAGCTGATAATGACCGCCCTCGATCAGCAGATTCTTGCCGTTGACGATACTGTCCGCGAGCTTAAAGCGCGCGCTTTCGTAAATCTCTGTCACAGTAGTCCGCGAAACCTGCATCTGCCGCGCGGTTTCCTCATGCGTCTGTTTCTCCAGATCTACCAGCCGAATCGTTTCAAACTCATCCACCGTCAGAACGACAGCCTCCGCCGGAGGAATACCGTCCGCGCGAAAACAGATATAGTCCGGTTCTCTGCATACGATTCTTTTTCGCTTCGGTCTCGGCATGATGTTCCCTCCTTCTTTCGCAAATCGGCGTTCATCCGGGGTGTGGCATGTGCCCGTAAAAATCTCAGATTTCGCTACGCACACATTTATTCCATACCCTTTATTTTATTTCCGTTATATGTCGATTATACCACTGATTTCAAAAAAAGCAAGCAAATCTTTCGATTCTTCCAGTGTTCTGTTACAAGGATTTTTGACTCCTGTCTTAAAATTGAAGTTTTTTCATTTCTCGAAACCGTTTCGCTGTACTTATGATACTGTTTATACTGTCTGCGAATCGTGTATGCAAGATATCGCTTTCAAAAATACAAAATTTTTTATTTTTTGAAAGTTGTAGCTATGTAAAGGCAGCCTAAGGACTGCCGCAGGCAGCAAGCCTATTGCAGTACTATAATAAGATTGTAACAGGAATGGCGAATCATTTTGTCCCCTCAATCCATGCTTTGCAGCAAAAAAGGCGAAACAAAGTGATCTGCGCAAATTGGGGATCGCGCTTGTTCCGTTCGTTTGCTTG
>UQMQ01000192.1 GCA_900542245.1 uncultured Eubacteriales bacterium | reverse complement strand
TTCTCTTTTCTCTTTATTGCTTGATATCGTTGTCTTGATTCCTTGAGATTTTTATTTTTGTCTCTGTTTCTATCCCACTGTCATCCTGCGGTTTTCGCTTCAGGCAAGAGCAGCAATGTGCCGCACGCCGTCTCAACGCAGCAGAAACGCGAAGAAGCTTCCGCACGCCGCCTCAGCGCAGCAGAAACGCGAAGAAGCTTCCGCACGCCGTCTCAGAGCAGCAGCGGAAACGCAGACAGCATGCCCATCGCACCGTAATAGAAGAGCAGCACACCCGCGCCTGTCCGTTGTTTTTTGATTATGCAAAAATATTTGTGCGCCAAAATAAAATCCGAAATCATGAACCATACTGCACCCAGCCCCATAAGCAGCATCGCCGGTTCTCCGCTGTGCGATACGGCAAGATCCCAGCCCATGCCGCCGCACAGACCGACAATGAGCGCGTAGACGAAGCTCGGTACAGCGTTTTGCCCGTAGCAAAAACGATCCTTTGCCGCCGTCGCGGTATAAATCGTATACGCAAACAGCGCCAGCGGCACCAGCACCCAGCTCAAGCCGACCTGCCAGTGCAGCAATTTGCCGAACTCTATTATAACAAAAAAATGCGCAATTGCAAATGCTGCGACGCCCAAAGTGAACTGCGGATTTTTGAGCTCGTCGTCGATCTCATTGCTCAGCGCCAGCAGCACATCACCGGCGAAGCAGCACAGATAGGCAGGCAGGAGCGCCCGGTAGATTGTCTGCCCGCTTACCAGCCAGGTCACCGCTCCGATCAGCAGAAAGCCCGTACTTGCAAGCGTTTTCATGATGGTGTAGCGCTGATAGTGCCGTCGGTACATCGCGCTTCCGGTCAGGACGACCAGCAGCAGGTAACACAAAAACAGTGTGCCAATCAGGAATTTCATCCTTCGCGCCCCCTTTTCTTTTCCTCGTTTTCTCTATTGTTAAGGAATTGTTTATTTTTGATTTTATCACATTTGGCACGCTTTGTAAACGTCCGCAAGTCCTGCCGCGGAGACACGTTTTTGGATCAGCCTGCGCTCTGTACTGTAGAGCTGCCGATCCTGCATGCGCTGAAAATATAAACCACCGGCGAAGGTCAGACGTTTTTGGAAGCCCTCCGGTGTTTCGAGCATCTCATTGGCAAAGGCGATGATGTCTCCGACCGCCAACGTACGCGGCAGGCGCAAAAGGTCATGCACCCGGTCCGCCCCCGCTGCCATAAGCCCCGCATTATGACCCGCGAGACTGCCTGTCGTAATTGCCTCCGTATGACCAACGAAAAATCCGGATTTTTCGCCGCCGAGGAACAGATTCTCAATGCCGCGCGCACGCATCGTATCATCACGCAGTCCTACTGCCATGTAGCGCATCGAGTTTCCTTTGCCGCCCGCGTAAGGGTCGACAAAGCGCGCGTTCTCCAGTCCATCGACCCGGCGCAGCTCCTCGAGATTGAAATAGGAGGTCATAAGCTTTGCGTGCCCGGTATCGATGAGAATGATGTTTTCAGCGAATGGATCGAGTGCATATTGCTGGCAGACCTTTTGGTCGAGTTTTTCCTTATGTACCAGCTCCGGCGGCAGCGGGATCACGACAAATCCGTCCTTGTTCAGTTTTTTTTGGAGTTTCGAGCTGAGCGTGCGTTTTTCGAGTTTGCAGGAGCCGCTGAAAGCCCCCGGCATGCCGTTTGGCCGCTCGCCGCTGATGTCACACAGACCAGCTCTTTCGGTCAGACTGACGCGCGGACCGAAGGCCGGACAGCGCAGGATGCACATCGCGCAGCCGTTCCCGTATTTCGTACAGTTTCCCATCGGACCGGTCGACCCGGTCGTTTCGACGAACACATCACCGACGAACCGCTCCCGGCGGTACGCGCTGCCATGGTCATGAATCAGCGCGACGACCGCGCGCAGGCGGCGCGGGCTGCTGCTTTCTTGCCGGGCTGCACCCGCGGGCTCCATGCCTTGCGCTGCTGCGGAAGCAGACGAGCACTCCACTGCAGGCGTGGCCTTTGCTTCTTGCGGTACTGCAGCAGCGGCAGCTCTTGCGTCTTGCTGCGCCGCATCTGTAAACCGCGTCTCTTGTTGTCTATCTGCGCCCGCGATCTGCACCGGCGCCAGCTCGACATCGACGACCCGCGTCATCATATGCAGCTCCACCCCCAGCTTCGTCAGCAGTCTGCGGACCTCCGGCTCTACCAGCGCGACATCGTAAAAGCTCGCGTGCCGATGTCCCGGGAAATCAATGTCCCGATGGGTGCTGAGCCGATCTGTAATTTCAAAAAGTTCGTCCGCGCCGAGCGCAATGTTTTCTTCAGCCGCTGTATAGCGTCCATTGTTGCGCATGATGCCGCCGACATTGCCAAGTCCCAAAAGCAGATC
>UQMQ01000191.1 GCA_900542245.1 uncultured Eubacteriales bacterium | reverse complement strand
CCGTGTCCGGGATTCTCACCCGATTCCCTTGTTCAGCTGGAACAAGAATGCGTGTCCGTTCGGCACTGCCGGCGCTGCTTGCGCCGCATCTGCGTCCGTTCGGGTCGCGCATTTGCCACAAAAGCCTGTAATTGATTCATTTTTCATTTTTGTGTTTGCTTTCCCTGCGAAACGACAAAAAAGACTGCCGTTTCTCAGGCAGTCCGCATCCATCACATACATCTTGTTTTATACATGGTTGTTTCCACGTATTTGACAAGTATCAGCCGAAAAGTGCCGCCGAGCAAGCCTCCTGCCGTTGTAACAGGAGCCTCCTTTTTGTCCGCTTACCTTTTCGCATTGATGTATGCTTCTGCCCCAGAGAAATTTTTACATCCAAGCGATAACTCGTCTCCTGACTTGTCCCGTCCATGCGGGCATTACAGTTGCTGAGAAACAGAGGGGATTCTCACCCCACTTCCGTTAGTTATCCTTGCTGCTGCTTATCGTCGATTCGACAATTTGTTCATAAAAGTACACTTTTACGAACAAACTGTGAATGACGAATATTTTCTTTTTTCTTTCAACTAAGCACATCGTATCACATAGAATACATAAAATCAACATCTATTTTTTCTTTTTTTGACAAAAAGACAAACCAAAACGGGGATAAAATCCGCGCAAGCGTTCCCGTAACACAGGTGTCGAGTTTGTTCGTAAAAGTGTACTTTTGCGAATTTTTTATGCGCTGAACTCCTTCAGCTTCTTATAAAACGTCGTCCTGCCAATGCCACTCATATCCAGTGCCCTGCTAAGCGAGATCTTTTTTTGCCGGTACAGCCGCACCGCCTCCAGCATCGCCTCGCTGTCCGGAATCTCCGGTCTGCCGAAGCGCACGCCGCGTGCCAGTGCCGCGTCGATGCCTTCGCGCTGCCTTTGGCGTATGTTTTTTCGCTCGTTTTCCGCGGCAAAGGACAGCACCTGCAGCACCAGATCGGCGATGAACGTTCCAAGTAGGTCCTTGCTGATCGTCGTATCGAGAAGCGGCATATCCAGTACGCGGATATCCGCCTTGATGCGCTTGGTGATGTGCCGCCACTGCTCGATGATTTCTTCGTAGTTGCGTCCGAGCCGGTCGATGCTTTCGATGAGCAGCAGATCCCCTTCCTTCAGTTTTTTCAGCAATTTGAGATACGCCGGGCGTTCAAAATCCTTGCCCGACTGTTTATCCATGAAGATGTCCTTTTCTTTCAACCCTTCCTGTGCCATTGCGATGCGCTGCCGTTCTTCATTCTGGTCGGCGCTGCTGACACGCACATATCCGTAAACACAACCTGCATTTTTGTTTTTCATGCTTGTACCTCCCTTAGCCCTATCTTTAGCAGATAGCTCTTGAAAAATGCAAGCAAAACAATGACTCTGCGGAACTGTTTCGGCTATGTTTCCCCTCTATGCCTCCCTCTACCATATACACACATTCCCACCGAAAAACCGCCGGAAAGGTCATAAATTGTTTGATTTTGTTTTTATCGCACCGCCATAGCCCATAATACACTTCTCCTCTGCCGCATACCACTTCCTGCGGCACACATCATGGCTGTTGCCTTCAATGGTATAAATCAGCCCGTCCTCGTACTTCTCCACGATTCCGGTATGCTCTGATACGCCATCATTATCCCAGTCGAAAAATATTATCATGCCCGGTTTCGGCTCAATCTTTTGGTTATACCATTTCCCCTTTTTGATGAACCAGCGAATCCCTTCATCGCAGACAGCGTATTTGGGCAGGCTGTCTGTTTCCAGCATGCCCGCTTGGTCTGCACACCAACTCACAAAGATGGCGCACCAATCAACGTGACTGTCAAATCCGTACCACCGCCAGTAGTTCTCGCCGCCTTCGTTTCCGAGCTGCGACTGCGCGATTGCCACCAACACATTGTCGGAGGTTATTTCTCCGTCATCATCGCTGCCAAAGACGGCTGCCGCGGCGCAGAGCGGAATGATCACCGCAAGCAGAAGAAGCATCGCACCGCCGCCTGTTATGATAAGAGAAATGACCTTTTTCGTGCTTCGTGACAGCCTCTTTGCGGTTTTTACTCCTGCCGAGCTGCTCTCTTTCGCTTTGCGACTGAAAATCGATAAGGCATACCTCCTGTCAACATAGCCTTTTTCGCGCAGGACAGAGGAAATATGGGCTTGCTTTTTTCGCCGCGCCTGCAAATTTTGCCGCTGTTTTATGCTTGATGTAGTAGTTCTGCCGTTTTTTTGCATGCCTGCTCTCTTTTCGGCAGGCTGCCAAGAAAAGCCTTCCGAAGAGGAAAGGGTTTCTGCCCGTCCTCCTTGTTCTCGAAGTTTTTTGCTCTGCTGTTCCCTCTCCTTTTGCTGCATGAGCAGCTTCCTGCCCT
>UQMQ01000190.1 GCA_900542245.1 uncultured Eubacteriales bacterium | reverse complement strand
AGCCAACGACTCCGGAGCAGAAGCCTGCAACCGCAGCAGGAAAGACTGCGGCGAATACTGCGATTACAACAGCGGCAGCTGCCAACAAGTATGACAAAGCAGAACAGGCAGAGGTAGATCAGATCGTCAAAGACGCTGAAGCAAAAATCAAAGAAGCAAAGACGGAAGACGAAGTAAAGGCAATCCAAAAGGACGCAGAAGCAAAGCTTGACAAGATTCTGACAACAGAAGAAAAAGCAACCATTGCTTCCCTCAAAGAGGTCAGCAAGCGCGACTTCGGTACAAAATCCAAGAAAATCACCAAGAAGAATGGCAAGAAGGCTGTGAAACTGTCCTGGGCAGCGCCGGAAGGCGTGGATGTAGACGGATATGAAATCTTCAGATCCACGAAGAAAAACTCCGGCTATGGTACAGAACCGTACTTCGAAACACCGAAGACCAGCTATACCAACAGCAAAGGACTCAAGTCCGGTAAGACCTATTACTACAGGGTCAGAGCGTATGTTGAAATCAACGGAGAAAGACACTACACCGACTACTCCACGAAAGCCTCCAGAAAGATTTAAGCGTACACAGCAAAACTTTTCCATATCGGTCTCCGCCTCCCGACACTTGTAGGGAGCGCTGAAACCGAATCACAGACCTCCCGCGGATCATCCGCGGGAGGTCGTTTGTCATAGCTAGATATACCATAGCGGAAGCTGCAGGATGTTTTCGCGCAGGACGCCCGGCTGTGGGCAGAGGCAAATGACTGCGCCGGTGCCGCGCCGTTTCTCCGGTATCTTGTCTAAAACGGTGAATGCGGCTGTTTGCTCTGCAGAGACATGGACACCTTTTTTGATTTCAATTGGATAAAGGATCCCGTTCTGCTCAATGATGAGGTCAATCTCACTTTCTCGTTCGATTTCCGTTCCGTCTTTCAGCGCCTTGCCTTTGTCTCGTCCGCGATAGTAGGAAACGCAGTAACGATAGTCGATGCCGCAATTCGCGTAGGATTTGAGGATCTCCGAAATCACGAAGGTCTCAAAGAAAGCGCCGCTCATCGCGCCGTTGGCAAGTGTATCCGGCGTCAGCCATCGTGTCAGATAAGCCGCCAGACCGGTATCTCGAAAATACACCTTTGGGGTTTTGATCGCTCGTTTTAATACCGAGCTTGTGTAAGGTTCAAGCAGATAAATGATGCCGGAGGACTCCAAGATAGAGATCCATCGCGAAATCGTAGTCAGACTTTTGGAAATCTCGTCCGCAATATTGGTCAAATTCAGCATCTGACCGGTTCTTGCAGCAACCGCGACCATAAACTTCCTGAAATCATTCAGGTCCTGCACCGCTGACAGCTGCCTGACGTCACGCTCCAAATAGGTTTTGACGTAACTTCCATAAAATGCGTCCCAAGCAATCGCCGGGTCCTGCAGCTGCGGATAGGAGCCGCGGTGAATCATTTCCCATACATTGGCAAACGGTTTGGCGGTTTCTTTTCTCTCGTTTACATAATCGAGTGTCGGAACGAAAGGCTTGCTGTACGGACTCCCCTGCATTTCGCGCATAGAAAGCCCCGAAAGCTCCATGACACAGACCCTGCCGGAAAGCGACTCTGCCGCGTTTTCCATCAGCTCCAATGGCTGCGAACCGGATAGCAAGAACTGCCCCTTTTGGTCGGAAGCATCACATTGCAGCTTGATGAAGCGGAACAGCTGCGGTGTGCGCTGCACCTCGTCATAAATGACCGGTGGTGGGTTCAGCATCATAAACATATGGGGATTCTCTTCCGCCTGCTCTTCGACAAAAGGGTCATCGATCGGCACATATTTCATCTGCGGGAAAAGGTGTCTCAGCGTCGTGGACTTGCCGGTCTGTCTGGCACCTGTGATCAGCACCGCTTTGAACGATTTCTCTGCGCGCAGGATATATGGCTCAATAGCTCGCCGGATGTACATCGCATCATCTCCTTTATGATCATTCTACTTTCAAATGTTAGATTTGCCATTATTATACCATGCTATCCACGCGCTGTCAAAAGTTCTGTGCGCAGTCGCAATATCCGCATCGATTACAAGCTGCCCCAAAAGAGGTATCCTTACGGTTTTTCGCGCAAGTTGGGCTGTAAAAAACATACGCTTTGTGCGATACTACTTATGAAAGCAAGCCTGCCCGCCGCAGCTTGCAGAAAGGAATGGATGCGATGGATGATCAGATCATGAGCGCAGACCGCGTGACCGCGGAATGGCGTGACGGGAAACTGCATATCGTAGACGAAGCGCATTTGCCTCTGTTTTTGAAGCACTTTTCGGATTTAGATGCGTGGCTGGAAACGCGCGCGATCGACGGGCATCGGGCAAATTCCCGCCTGCTCAAAAAGGCGCTGCGCCTTGCGCACAGAGATGATGTCCATACCGTCCTTGCCGTCAATGCCGCGACCATCACCGATCACTACTGGATTCGTCCGCGCGGCAGCGATCTATGCTATAGCGACATTTGTTTCGACAATGAC
>UQMQ01000189.1 GCA_900542245.1 uncultured Eubacteriales bacterium | reverse complement strand
AAGACGGAGAAAAAAGAGGATAGGAAATGCCGTCATGATAGACGTCGATGTTGCGAACGTATTGGTTAAAGGCGGACCTCAATTCTAGCATGATCTGGTTTACATCCAGAACATTGTGGGTGTCAAACGCGATCACGGTAACGCCCTGCCCCGCAATCTGGTTCATGATGCTGACGGCAGCGGTGCTTTTACCGTTGCCGGAACCTCCGAATATCGCAAAGCTGCCGTTCGGATTTTTGTTACGATCGAAATATACGGTGCGACCGCTGTATTCACCGAGTTTTACTTTTATTCCCATTTTAATTTCCTCCTAATTTTTCAATGATATCGAGTTCGCCTGGCTCGCTCAACTGTGTTCGATCGAATTTCAAGCGATCGAGGCGCTTTGGGGTGCCGTCGGGGCAGACAACAAGCATTTTGCTCAAGTAGCTGCGACGGCTGCCAGAAAGCAAAAGTCCTTCATCACAAAGCAGGCGTTTAAGCGTATTGATGCCAAACGACTTGCTGAGAATTTCTGCGATTTCAGCAAAAATCGGATTGCTGATGTAGAGGTACTCGGAGGTATAAAAGAAGGTTTTGCTCCTCCCATGTATATCTTCTGTGCTGACCTCCGGAAGCTTGCAGACACGCAGGGTGTCCTGCTCCGATGCCCATTTTTCGAGAGCAAAGATGAAGAGTTCCCGGACTCCTGTGCCATCTTCCATCTGCCGATTGCGTTTGACTAAACGATTGATCTCACAGAGCTGCGCAGCTAAGACGTTGAGACAGTCGGACCTATGAAGCCGGGGATATTGAAAATGCAGGGCTGCTTTCAGTAACTCCGCGGTCATATTTTGAGGCTTATCGAAGTAGTCCAAGAGCACGTCTTCGACAGCCGCGAGCTCGGCATCTTTCGGAAGCAGTTTCGACAGCTGATAATTGGCATAAGGGCCGACTGCTTCCACTTCAATATAAAAGGGTGCGGAAAGGACAGCATCCGGAAGAGGAGCCTCCGCAATGATAACTGGGAACGCAAGCAAAGGCGCCTTGTCTATGAATCCGGTTTGAATGACGGATTCAATGAATCTTACGTGCTGTTGAGCCCGCGGCGAAGCATCGTAACAGTAAATAAAAAGTTCCGAATACTGCGAACACAGCGCCTCTTTTAGGCTTGCATTCCTGTGAAATGATGTGAACGCAAGTGGTTTGGAAATGTGCAAGGCTTGCAGCAATTCGGGGAGATTTCCTTTGTGCAGGATCACGGGAACCTGCACGAGAGGGAAACCCCACGACTTCAGAACCGGAAATGCCAAGGCGGCAAGCTTCAAAGCCAAAATATTTGTGTTTACCATTTTTTTACTACCTCCATTGTGATATCGCCGGGCTTCGCTAAAACCCAGGCGTTGTCTTGGCTGCGGGTGTAGCCGTACTTTGTCGGAACTTCAACCATTTCGGCTTCCCGCAGGATAAACGTAAAGAGCGCATCAACAATCTCGGCGCGGAGTCTGGTGGATGCGTGGATACGGACTCCCGCAGATTGCAGTTTCAATGCAAATTTTCTTGCATCGCTTTTAATGCCGCTTTCGGCAGCATCGAGGGGAAAGCAAATTTTTTTTGCCGTATCGCGCAGTCTGAAATTTACGACCAAGACCGCCTCTGGTACCGGAAAGGTCGTAAAATAGCAACGAGCGCCGGCAAATTCCTCGGCGATGACGATGCGCGAACGACCGGTTTCGTTTTCTCCTCTGGCTAGGCGTGCTTCGAGCCTGCCGCAGCTGTTCTGGCGGATCTCCAGCGTTTGCAAATCGCGCCGGATTTCTGCGATTTCGCGAATCTGCGTTTGCTTTTCCATTTTTGCCAACGCATTTGCGTGCTTGATCGCTTCCCTTTCCATGAAAAAAGAATGATCGATCTGTTTGGTGACAACCATTTTTTGCAGATCATGCTGATTTTGCATGATTTGGGCCTCTTGTTGTGCAAACTGTTGCTTTTGATTCTCCATTTGTTTAACCTCCTGATAAAGCTGCATCTCTTTTGCGCAAAAGTAGTGTATCAAAAATAATATCACTTGAAAAGAAAGGAGATTGTGCATAAAGATTATAAATTTAGATTGAACTTTTTATATAAATTTTCAACAATATTGTTGAAAAATAAATAAAGAAGCAATATAATTATCAATGTAAAAAATAAAATATGGAGATTTTATAAATTGATAAATAGAAAAAACAACGAAAAAATTTTTTTCAGAATCAAGGAAGCAGAAGAAACCCTGCGGCATTCCCTGTTTCTTCGCATGCCGGAAAAAGAAATTCCGTCTATCCGACAAGGTGCCTCCAAAAAAGAAGTCGCAGCATGGATAGCAGAAGCATTCGAAATGACGGATTGTCATTGTGGAGCAGCTCGTGAGGAAAGCGGATCGTTCTTTCACAGAGCTGTGGAAGACAATGCGGAATGGGAAAAAACACAAAACGATATGTCTATGCTTGACCAGATACCGGATTTCTGGAGAGATAT
>UQMQ01000188.1 GCA_900542245.1 uncultured Eubacteriales bacterium | reverse complement strand
GTTTTTATACCTGCGAAATGGTACGAAAAAACCCTGTGATTGTAGTAATCACAGGGTTTCGCTGGTGCGGTTGACAGGACTCGAACCTGCATGTCTTGGGAACACAAGATCCTTAGTCTTGCGCGTCTGCCAATTCCGCCACAACCGCATATCAGATTGCTCCGCTTTCGCGGAACAATCATTATTATACACTATCTCTGCCTGAAATGCAATGATAAAATGTCGTAAAATCAAAGTTTTTCACTTCTTTTTACATATTCCTCGCCAAATCAAGCGTTTTGAGGCAGTGCGTTCCCCTATTTCAGCATCACACTGTTGTTAAGCACCGGCACGCTGTACAGGAACAGTATGTCCTGTCGGTCAAATTCAACAAATTTCCCAACTCTTTCGCTCGGCAGATAACGCGTATCGACTAAGGTCACTTTGCGATAGCACTCTGTGAAGAACGGCGCGATGCTGCTGCCGAAGGAATCCCGGAAAATGATGAGTTCCTTATCCGTCGTGCTCGCCGGATTTTCGATGGTCAGCAGTGACTTCGCGCCGTCGAGGAACATATCGTAGCCTTCGCCATCCTCGCTCGCGGCTTTTGCGATGGTATAGACGCCCGTTGTGACATTCCGCTCATCCGCGCTCGCGTAATCGGTCACAATACATCCATCCAAGGCTTCATTTGTCAGATAGATCAGTTCCTCCGGCTCCATCGCAAGATCGCTTTGGCGTCCGTAAGCCCCAATAAAGCTCTCATTTGCCACAGCCTTGCCATACTCCGCCGTTAGCTCACAGCCCATCGCCTCCGCGATCCGCTGTGCCACCGGATAGATCTTTTCCTGCCGCCAGTGCGCGTCAGTCTTGTAATAGCTTTCCATATCTAAAAGGTCATCAAGCTCGATATAGGAAGCGAAATTCTCTGTATCCGCCTGCATGCGCGCGTATAACTCGCTGTAATTGATGACATTCTGCCCCTCTGCCTCAAAAGCCCAGGCGTTCTTGTCCGGTACGATCGCGAAATACGTTTTTACGTCCTGATCCTTCAGATAAAGCTCGTAAATCTTCCGCAGCTTTTCGCCCGCCTTGTCCAGCGACTGCTCATCCATCGGATATTCCGACTTGATGATATAGCCGCCGTAATCATAGAAGCCCTTATCATCTGCCTTGACCTTGACGCCGGACGAGCGGCAGCTCGTCAAAAGTGAAGCTGCCAGCAGCACTGCAAGGCACAGCATTGCGATCCGTTTTGCGGCTCGTTTCACGTCCGGTTGGATTCTTTTCTCTTTTTTCATCGGTTTTCTCCCTGTTTCGACAAAATATGCAATCTTTCGCGCAGCTTCCGCTTTCGACAAAATATGCAATCTTTCGTGTGTCTTTCACGCTATGGCAAGATTCCGCCGTTACAGCCGGCTTCTCAAAGGCGGATACCGAAAGCGGGATATCCGGCGCTATTCGATGTTTTCTTCACAGTAAACTTTCGCATCTTGATAGGCCTTTAGGGTCTTGCTCTTGAAGGTATCGATCAGATCCGCCGCGCCGAATGCGCTGACCACATAGCCGTTTACCTTGATGATAACAAATTTGTCCGGAAATCCGCAGACCCAGCGTCTGTTCTCAATGCTCTCTTTCATCGCCTTTGCGAACTTGTCCGCATTCTTGCTATCTTTAAGCTGGAACGCGCCCGCTGTAAACGTGTTGAGATTCATCATGTGCGTCAGCGATGCCGCCTTTTTGAGCAGATCCGCAGAAGCCTCCGGCACTGCAAGGGTCGATTCCAGTACGGCACTGTCACTGACGTCAAACTTGCCCGGCGCGTCATCTTTCGCGTTTTCCTCGGAATAGTCTCCGCCGGAAGCAGGGAATTTGTCATCCTCACTGTAGCTCTTCCAAACGGTGTTCAGAAGATTCAGCGGCGAGGTCGGTGCGTCGCTCTTGCTGCTGTCATTTTTATCGGAGGCTGATGGCTTGCTCGTCGATGGTTTGCTTGCCGACGGCTTGCTCGTTGATGGCTTGCTTGTGCTTGCAGACGGTTTTTTATCTGCATCTGCCTTGTTTGTATCGGCAGGCTTGGTCGATGGCTTCACGTCTGTCTTGGAATCTTGATCGTCCTTTGACTGGTCATCTTTCTCCGCATGCTCCGGGTCCTGTGCGTCTGCATCCGGTTTGCTTGCCTCCGCGTCCCCCTGATCGGTATCGGTGCTGTCCGCATCGCCCGGTGTCTCGGCACCTGCGGCGTTGTCACCGGCTGCCGGATTGTCCGTATCCGGATCCTGTGGCTGATCGCTTGCTGTGCATGCCGCGAAAGTAAAGATCAGGCATACGGTAAGCAATAAACATAAAAACTTTTTCATATCTGTTTTCCTCCATAATCTAAAATCATGATACTACAGACTTTGTCGCAGCAAAAGAGAAAAACCCTCACACCGTTTTGTGAGGATTTTGTGAAAAACACGCAAAAAGCGCCATTTTGATTTTTTTATTATGTAGGAAATATCGCTATGCGATATTTCCGGAATAACGACAAAAGCACCTTGCGAAGCGGCG
>UQMQ01000187.1 GCA_900542245.1 uncultured Eubacteriales bacterium | reverse complement strand
CGGATAGTTGCATCTTCCTCAAGCTCTGAATCAGAATAAATCTTCTTGATATGCTCATTGATTGTACGAACATCCACATCATACAAGGTAGCCATCATTTTCTGCGTCAACCATATATTTTCATCCTCATAGCGCATCTCAATACTGTCTTGCTGATCGCCAACAGAAGCAACATAGGTTAAATATTCTGCTGCACTGGAACGGATGGTGATTTCGTCGTTTTTCTTTTTCAAATAGGAGGGCCTCCTTTATAAACTGACTTTCCTTTATAAACTGACTTTCCTTGACAACAGGCAGATGCACTCCGTATGCTTTGTCATCGGGAAATTGTCAAACGGTTTCAGATAAACGCATTGGTAGCCGTAGTA
Source organism: uncultured Eubacteriales bacterium (assembly GCA_900542245.1). Taxonomy (GTDB): domain Bacteria; phylum Bacillota; class Clostridia; order Peptostreptococcales; family Anaerovoracaceae; genus CAG-238. Next base: position 2,227 of record UQMQ01000187.1, on the reverse strand, counting down.
TGCGAAATACATCAAGTTCTGCGCCAGGGTCTTCGGGTTGCAGGAAACGTAGACGATCTCCGGCACGCCATAGGAAATGATCTTGTCCAGCGCTTTTGGCTGAATGCCGACACGCGGCGGGTCAACAACGATCACATCCGGTTTCTGTTCCACGTTTCTGAGTGCCTCAAAGACATCGCCCGCCAGAAAATCACAATTTGTCAGACCATTGAGCGCCGCGTTCTGTTTCGCCGCCGCAACGGCTTCTTCTACCAGCTCGATGCCCAGCACCTCTTTGGCCTTAAGCGCGAGGATCTGACTGATTGTACCGGTACCGCAGTAAAGGTCGAAGGCGGATTTGCCCTCGAATGACGGAACCAGCGCCAACGCCTCGCTGTACAGACGTTCCGCCGCCTCCACATTCGTCTGGAAGAACGAAAACGCGCTGACCTTGAAGTCGAGATGCAAAATCTTTTCCATATAGTAGTCGCGGCCCCAAAGCACGCGCAGTTCCTCGCAGATGACCGCGTCCGCCAGACTGTCGTTCATCGTGCGCAGCACGCCAACCACCTGATGCGCCAGCGGAAGTGCCTTAATCATATCCACAAAAGCAGCTTCATCAAAGCCTTCCTCCGACGATGTCACGATGTTGACCAGCAGCTCTCCGGTCCGCACGCCGCGGCGCAGGATCAGATTGCGCAGCAGACCCTTGTGGCTCTTTTTGTGGTAGAACGCATAGCCGCGTTCCTCGCAGAATTGCAGCACCGCTTTCAGTACCGTATTAAAATCCGGATGCACCAGCTGGCATTCGTCCACCGTCACGATCGACATGAAATTCTTTTTGCGGTGCATACCGAGCGCCAGCGGCCCGTCCTTCACAAAATCTCCGAAGGTATATTCCATTTTGTTACGATACGCGTAAGGCGTCGGACAACCCGCAATCGCGTCAATACGCACAGGATGCACGTTCTTTTCCTCAAGCAGACGATGAACCTCGCGTTCCTTTTCCGCAAGCTGCTGCTCGTAAGGCACGCCCTGATAAATACAGCCGCCGCAGTACGCGCTGTGCAGACAGACCGGTCTCATTCCATTAAAATCTTCCATATTTATCATAAAACTCCTTTTTGTATTCGAGGAATCGATCTTCTTCGATCGCCATGCGGATATTTTTCATCAGATTGACGAGGAAATACAGGTTGTGATTGGACAGCAGCATCGCCGAAAGCATCTCATCCGCCTTATACAAATGCCGGAGGTAAGCCTTGGAATAGTTGCGGCAGGTGTAGCAGTCGCATTCCGCATCCAGCGGCTCCCAGTCACGCTCATACTTCGCGTTCTTGATGTTCACACGACCATGGGAAGTCATCGCCAAGCCATGTCTTGCGATACGGGTCGGCAGGACGCAGTCCGCCATATCGATGCCGCGTTCCACACTCTCAAACAGATAGTCAGGGCTTCCAACGCCCATATTGTAGCGCGGTTTTTCCTTTGGCAAAAGCTCCACGCAGTCATCCAGCATATCGAGAAACAGTTCCTTTGGTTCTCCGACCGAAAGTCCGCCGATCGAGTAGCCCGGAAGATCCAGATCTACGATCGCGGCCGCGCTTTCCTTGCGCAGATCCTTATAGAAGCCGCCCTGCATGATGCCGAACAGTGACTGCCGCTCCCAGTCCTGATGATAGTCCTTGCAGCGTTTGAGCCACCGCGTCGTCCTCTGCAGAGAATCCTTGACGTAGCGGCGATCCGCCGGATACGGCGCGCATTCGTCGAACGCCATGATAATGTCCGCGCCGAGCGCGTTTTGGATCTCCATGGACTTTTCCGGAGAGATCATATGCGCTGAACCGTCGATATGCGAACGAAAGCGGACGCCCTCCTCGGTGATCTTACGCAGTTTGCCTAAGGAAAACACCTGAAACCCGCCGCTGTCTGTCAGAATAGCTCTGTCCCAGTTCATAAATTTATGCAGACCGCCCGCCTCTCTGACGATTTCATGACCCGGACGCAGATACAAGTGATAGGTGTTGGATAAAATAATTTCCGCGCCCATCTCCTTGACCTCCTCCGGCCGCATCGCCTTAACCGTAGCCTGTGTGCCGACCGGCATGAAAACCGGCGTCTGGATATCGCCGTGCGGCGTATGGATCACGCCGCGCCGCGCGCGCGTACGAGGATCGGTCTTAAGCAGTTCAAAACTGATTGCATGTTTCATCTTCATTTCGTGCCCTATGATTCCGCGGGCACCCTC
>UQMQ01000186.1 GCA_900542245.1 uncultured Eubacteriales bacterium | reverse complement strand
GAGCCGCAGACAGATGTCAAGGCGCTCACTGCGAAGCTGACACCGGTGGCACGTTCCGCGAAGACCGCGAAGAAGAATGTCAAAGTAACAACGAGCCTCGACAAGCAGGACAAAGCGATCATTCAAGAGCTCAAAGACGCCGGTTATACGGTGAAGTATCGTTTCTATCGTTCCACGAAGAAAGCCGCAGGCTACAAAGCAGCGGTGACGAAGAAAACGAGCACGTACACCAATACCAGCGGCAAGAAAGGCACGAAATATTATTACAAAGTGCAAGTTCGCGTTTATGATGCGAATGGTAAGCTTGCGGCGAAGACTGCGCTGAAGCAGTGCAGGTATGCGGCTAGAGTTTGGAGTAAATAAAACGCTTGTTAAAATCGCCTGTGGCGTTGTTGGCTGCGGCATTTTGCGGGATAGATTGAAAATTTTGAATATGCAAAAAGTCTGCATTGCGGTGCAGACTTTTTGCATGATATGAGATTGAATCGTGACGCACACTGTACAGTGCTGCAGCCCTACGCACAGAAACTTTTGAGAAACAGCGGCAGGACGCTCTGTGAATACTGGCATAGGGAGTAACTGCCGCTGGAGATGCACCAGTCGTACATCAGACCGCGTTCAAACATGGCATAGGCTTTGGCAATGTCGTTGACCGAAAATGCCTCTTGAAAGACGCCGCTCTGCTTGCCTTCGCTGATGACCTGACGCAGCAGCTTATAATAGGTGCGGTTCGGACTCATCATGTGCTTTTCGCCGCTGGTGATGAGCTGGGTCGCGAAGAGCTGGCTCAGCAGATCGACCGATACGGTGTTGTCGATCATCAGGAACAACTCCTGATTCATGAGGATGAGCTTTTCGATTGGAGAAAGCGCGGGGTTCATGGTCTCCGTCAGCTCGTCGTATTTTTCGTCAAAGAGGTAGGACAGGGAACTGAGCAGCGCGTCCTTGCCGTCAAAATAGTGATAGAAAGAGCCGCGCGAGGTGCCGGAGGCCTCGACAATCTCCTCGACGGTGGTGTTGTCATAGCCCTGCTCGTAAAACAACTGCCAGGCGGCAGAGACGATCTTGCCCTTGGTGTTTTTGGCGTTTTTCTTTTTCATAAGGCCGTCCTTTCCGTAAAATGCGTGAAAAAAATTTATATTTTATTTTTCGTGCTTTATATTGTATAGAATATAGTATAGCCTATAAAAATTGAAATATCAACATAAAATAAAAGAATATTGCGATAAAATATGGAATGATGTACAGAACTGATTCTGTGTTTCGTTCTATTTTCTTTTGTGGTAGAATACCAATATTCCAAAATATCAATAAACAATACAAAAGGAGCGAACATCATGAGCTTTCAATTAGCGAAATATATACAACCGGATTTCACCGAGGCAAGATTTACAGAGGCACCGAATGCGGTGCTGGTCAAGGCGCCGCGCGCCAAGGCTGCGCCGAAGGGCTTCCATGCAACTTCGATCTTCCCAGAGTATTTTAAGATCAGCGGCAAGTGGTATCTGGCGGAGGACAGCCGCATGGACGCGGTACCGATTTGGGACGGAGAAAAGATCCGCGTAGTGGAGTTCCGCAACATCAAGGCAGATGACCTCGTCGTGGTCGGTCGGACAGAGGACGCGAGCGAGGGCATCTATGTGCACGACAACTGTTGGAAGCGAGAGGGAGAGGAAGACACAAAGAATACCTTTGCGTTCCGTCAGTCTCGCAGCAGAGAGACCTCCTTCACACAGGATTACAAAGATTTAGTAGAACTGCTCAAATATGAAAAAGAACATAACGGCTATATTGTCTGGGTGCTGGGACCTGCCTGCAGCTTCGACGTCGAGGCGCGGCGCGTGATGGGAGAGCTGATCGCGCAGGGCTATTGTCAGGCGCTGCTGGCTGGCAACGCGCTGGCGACACACGATCTGGAGGGCGGTTATCTGGGCACGGCGCTCGGCTGCGACATCGAGAATCAGAAGCTGCATTTCATGGGTCACTATAACCACCTGGATACGATCAATGCCATCAATACCTATGGCTCGATCCCGCAGTTCATCGAGGGCGAGGGCATCAGCAGCGGCATCATCTACAACTGTGTCAAGCACAAGGTGCCGTTTGTGCTCAACGGTTCGATCCGCGACGACGGTCCGTTGCCGGAGGTATTCGAGCATACTTACGAGGGACAGGACACGATCCGCTCCCACGTGCGCAAGGCGACGACCGTCATCGGCATGGCGACAGTGCTGCACACGATTGCGACCGGCAATATGACGCCGACCTACCGCGTGCTTGCGGACGGTACGATCCGACCGGTACACTTCTATATGGTCGACACTTCTGAGTTTGCAGCCAACAAGCTCGGCGACCGCGGCAGTCTGGCAGCCAAGGGCATCGTCACAAACGTACAGGACTTTATGAGAAATATCAGCACAGGGCTGGGTATATAATGAAGATATAAAAGGAGACAACACATGTTCAACGCAGAAATGATCGCATTTTTAGGATATTTCATCATCCTGTTTTTCATAGCAATGATATTCTTTGCAGAAGACCGTATTCATGGTCAAGCGATACAGTCAGACAATGCGCATGCCCTCGGAGCAGAAGATTTTCCGGGGGCATTTTTGTATCGAGA
>UQMQ01000185.1 GCA_900542245.1 uncultured Eubacteriales bacterium | reverse complement strand
ATCGACCAAAATTAAAATGTAAGCAAGTGCATAGGCGTTTTTAGACCATAAAATATTATGTAATGATGTTTGAAAGATTGAAATTCCGACAAAAACGAAGAAACGGAAGTGATTGCTCACCTCCGTCTCGTATGGCGGAGGACATGGGACTCGAACCCACGGGGCTGTTACACCTTACTTGATTTCCAATCAAGCTCCTTAGCCACTCGGTCAATCCTCCAAGTTTGTGCCGCTCAGCGACACCTATATTACTATAGCATATCCGGACCGGCTTTGCAAGCAAAATTTCGACAAAGCTGCATTTTTTCTTTCAGGAAAGCCACGTTTTTTCTCACAGGTTTCTGTCGTTTCCTTTTTCAGGCTTTTCACAGCGTTTTTACACTGTACGAGTGAACTACCCATTGTCTAAAGCCAATGGGCTTCCTGCTTCAATTTTCTTTAGGCAAAATGCGTCGGCGCGAAAAATTTCATCTCCATGCCAGTATCCAGAACCAGCACATCTTTTGGCATCGTCAAAATGCGATAGGTCACAAACAGATCGCCTGCCGCACCGCTGACATTGAAGATCTGGATCGCATACAGATACCACCAGTATTGCTCCGGTATATCTCGCAACAGCAGGGTCAGTACAATGCCCCATACCACGATCGGCGCCAGCGCAATGATCATGTACGCCGTCCTGCGAAAAAAGAACCGGCTGCTCGCATAGGCCATACCCGCTCGCAGCTCGAAGCCATACTGCGCCGGCACACCGGTGAAGAACTTGATGCACATGCCATGCACCCCTTCGTGCAGCAGCAGATACACGACCAGACCGACCAGTGCCGCAATCACCGCAGCTGCAATCTGCAGCGGCGGCATGGAAACCGCTGACCGCAGCGTATGCACCGGCAGCGCGGCCGCTGTCATCGCGCAGATGACAGCAAGTCCACTCCAGGCAATCCGTTTCTGCAGCTTCGGATCCTTGCTGAAATCGATGACTTCATAAAGTTCATAGCCCGGCAGTAAAGCCGCATAGGCATATGGGCATTTTTCTCTTTGCTGCTTCATTGCTATTTCAGTGCTTCCAGCACAGCCTCCGGCATCGCTGCCGCATCCACTACGCCGGTGTGGCGAACCGGTTTCTGATCCAAACCCGCAAGACCATACGGTACCGGCACATCGGTCTCTTTCGCAAGCGCCGCCACATAAGCGAATCCGTCGGCGCAAGGGCCGATGCCGATTGCCGAGGCCACACTCTCCGCGAACTTGTATGCGCTTGCTGTCGATGCGATGACCGTCGGCGTTTCATCGCCGCTCTCCTTGCGGTAATCCTCATAGACCTTATAAGCGACCGCCGTATGCGTATCCATCAGGTAATGATTTTCACGCCACATCCTGCCGATGGTCGCGAGTGTTTCCTCCTGCGTGCAATAGCCGCCGTAAAAATCGCCGAGCCCCGCCCGAACCTTTTCATTGACCTCATACACCTTGTCCTTATCCAGACCGTTCATCCAGTCGCGAATCAGTGCACCGTCACGTCCGCTGAGCAGATACAGCAGGCGCTCCAAATTGCTGGAGATCAGAATGTCCATGGATGGAGAATTGGTGCAGTAGAACTTGCGCACCTCGCCGCGGATATCATAAGCGCCCGAACGGATAAAGTCGGTCAGCACCTTATTGTCATTGGACGCGCAGATCAGTTTCGCGATCGGCACACCCATTTCACGCGCAAAATATGCTGCCAGAATATTGCCGAAATTTCCTGTCGGCACGACCACGTTCATCGGCTGCCCGCACGCAAGCACGCCGTCTGCTGCCAGCTTCAGATAGCTATAGACATAATATGCTACCTGCGGCACCAGTCTGCCGATATTGATCGAATTTGCCGAGGAAAGTTTTACATGCCGCGCCGCAAGCTTCGCCGCAAATGCATCATCGCTGAAAATCTTCTTCACGCCGGTCTGCGCATCGTCGAAATTGCCGCGAATCGCAAAAACATGCGTGTTGTCGCCCTCCTGCGTGATCATTTGGCGCTCCTGCACTTGGCTGACGCCATCACAGGGATAGAATACGACGATCTCTGTGCCCGGCACATCCGCAAATCCCTCCAGCGCAGCCTTGCCGGTATCGCCGGAGGTCGCCGTCAGAATGCAGATTTTGGAGGTTTCTCCCTCCTTTTTGCACGCGGTCGTCATCAAATATGGCAGAATCGAAAGCGCCATGTCCTTGAAGGCTGCCGTCTTGCCGTGATACAGCTCAAGAAAATGCGCCCCGCCGGCTTCTTTCATCTCCACGATGTTCCGCGCCGTAAACTTTTTGTCATAGGCGCCCGCAATGCAAGCCCCCATTTCTTCTTCTGTAAAATCATCAAAGAAGGTTCCGATGACCGCCTGCGCGACCTCGCGATAGCCGACCGTACCCTTTTTCATCTGATCAGCCATGTCCTTCAATGCAAAAGGCAAAGCCGGGATCTGTGCAGGAACATAAAGCCCCTTGTCCTCCGCAATGCCCTGAATGACCGCCTGCGCACCCGTCTTTTTGTGCAGACTGCCCCTTGTGCTTTCATATAACATAAAACAGAACCTCCGTTATAAACTACAAACGATACGTACATACGCGCAACTGAAAACAGTTGCGCACTTATTTTTTCATAAAGAGCGGCTGAAATCATGCCTG
>UQMQ01000184.1 GCA_900542245.1 uncultured Eubacteriales bacterium | reverse complement strand
CTTTGCAAGCCGCTCGTTTATCTCGGAATGTCTCGGTATCGTTTCTTCTTCATTACCTCTGCGGTAAATGTCATGATTTGCACCATTCCGTTCGAGGCTAAATCCTATGCTCTCAAGTTTTTTTACTAAATCTCTCCGCTTCATTTATTCCTCCTTACATTATTTATTATACACACTTTATATACATCTGTCAAGCATTTTATGCGCATTTTTTGTGTATCTTTTAGAAATCCCTCGGCACCACACCCACTGCCTTGCGTTTTGCTCCGCTTCGTAGCTGCTCTTGCAGTTGGTCGATTTCATTTTCCAACTTCTTGATCGAATTTTCAATCTGCGGCAGGTCAAAGCGCGTCAAGTTTCGAGTGCCAACGGCATATGATTTAACCCTTCCGTTTAATAGCGCTGTATATGCCTCATAAGCGGCATCCAGTTGTTTCTGCTTGATTTCAATTCGTGCTTCTATCGTTTTTCTGTTCATGTTCTCCTCCTACCACTCATCGCCTATGTAGTTTTTTTTTCTTCTCGATTTTGTCTGTGCCGGCTCTGTCTGCTTTGTTCGGATACCTTTTAGTCTCCGCTCAATTGCCTCTAAATCCGGGTCCAGCGTCCGAAATGCTGCCAGCGCGTAGTTCCTGCAGTCCAAGGCTTCGTTTCGTTCGTGTCCCGGTATCTTTTCCCACGCCCAGCGCGTGCGTCCCTTCTCCGTTTTCATGACGAGTTTTTCCGACAAAAGCCCGGTGAAAAACGCCATGTCATATCCGCATCGTTCATCTTTCGGAAAATGGCAGAACTTTGCTCCTGCTTCCTGTACTTTGATATTATCCATGATGTCTGCCTTTCCTGCGTCAACGCCGATCATGTACAGCCATGCCTTACCTACTGCTCTTCCTCCGGTCACAATATTTACCTTTGTCGGCAGTTTTGTGTACGGAACGCCGTCACCGCCTTGCCCTTTGATAGCAAACACCCTGCGGTTTTGTCGCTTTGCGCACTCCCGGTAAACGTCTTGTGTCTTGTGACCACCACTGTCCACGAATGTTAAGGATATTTTCATGCCTTTGTCCTGCTCCCGGAACCTGTATGTATGATCGATGACATCGTCCAATCGCTGCCATACCTCTAAATAGTGCGGGTCACCCAGAATCACACCTTTTTTGATTCCCCAGGTTTCGCCGTAGTGCCCATGCCCCACTACTTCATACTCTAATCTGTCGTCCTGTGTATCCACGCCACAGGTTAGCACTAAGACGCCATCCGGTAACTCAATTGGCGTGCCATCTTCACGCTTTCCGTAGTCTTCCCTTCTGGAAAGCACAGTATCTTCGTCAATGTTTCCGCCTCTGTCTTCCCATAATTCGCCCAGCATCGTGTTGTAAACAACCTTTAGCTTCTGTGGCTCGTCTTTAGCCCTGAGATACGATAGTATGATTTTCTCCCAAGGCTGCCACGGGGACGCGAAGCTGTTCAGCCAGAACGAGCGATGTCCTTTGTCGTAGTTCTGCGGATATTCTGCAACCCACTTTGCCGGTTGCGCTCGGATGACCTCTTCATCTGAAAGACAACCACAGCCCGGACAGCAGTATGTAATGCTGCTGACTTGATAGTCTTTCTTTTTCCCATGCTTTATGACCTCAAAAGTGAATTTGATATCGTCGAAACGAATGTCGTGCCACTCTTCGCATTCCGGGCACTGCACACACCAGCGTTCCTGCGTGCCCTCGTTAAACAGGGATTCTATTTTGCTGGCGCCCTTAATCGTCGGCGTAGATACAGCAACCATTTTTGCATTGTAGAATGTCGTCGTTCTCGCTTCGGCAAGCTTCCACGGATCGCCCTCTGTCCCTGCAGAAAGTGCCCATCTGTCTAATTCATCGCCGATGACGTATTTTGCCGGTATGGATGCCAGACCGGATGCGCTGTTGGAACCGACTATCGTCAGCATACCGCCCGCAAAAGATTTCTGCAGCATAGTATTTCCGCTGTCTCTGCTCTTAATGTCCGCGACTTTCCTGGATAACACTTTACAGTCTCGTATCATCGGCGCGATACGTAATCTAGAAAATTTTTTCGCATCGTCAATGGTGGGCTGCACATATAAGATACTTCCCGGGTCTTGGTCTATGATGTAGCCGATAATGCAAAGCTCCGCTTCACTCTTGCCAATCTGGCTTGATGATACGAAGGTTATGTTGCTCACTTTCGGATCTGTAAACGCGTCCATTATATCCACGAGGTACGGCGTTCTTTCGTTTCTCCATGAACCTGCCTCCGCACTGTTTTCTCGCGAAAGTATGCGATAATTTGCCGCCCACTCTGATACTTTCAAATCAGCAGGCGGTCTGTAGTTTGCAAACGCCTTAGCGAATGTTTTTTCAACAGGGCTTTTCTTATTCCTCCTCGTCCTGCTGCTCATTCCAGCCCTCTCTTTCCCTCACGCGCTTTTTGTAGGTTTCGGCGTTATACTCGTAAGCCGCAAGATCGTTGAGTACATGATGCACCTCCTGCTTGATCCTGTCAGCCACCTGCGCAGCGTTATCCAGCGCTGCGCAATCCATCGCCAACTTTCCCGGCAGTGCCATAAGCATAGAGCGCACATACATCACATGGTCCGTTGTGATAGCCTCCACATCCTCCGCTCGGTGAAGTTCCCCTTTTAACTCTTTCAGCTTGA
>UQMQ01000183.1 GCA_900542245.1 uncultured Eubacteriales bacterium | reverse complement strand
CAGTGATGAAAATATAGTTTTATTGTATACGCAAAATGCGATAAAGTCAATGAAAGCAAGTATCTTGACGGCAGGAAAAAACTCGGCTATACTGTTGGTATAGATATCCAGAGATTGGCATCCAAAGTTTAGAGGGCATTGAAATCCCAATGCACTCGTTGATTTTAGAAACCCGGCGAGTAAGGCAAAGTGATAAGTGGAGAAAACATAATTATTTGTAAATTCTGTTTTTAATTTTACACAAAGAGATTGTAAAACCTATCTTTTCGTGATATAATTTCTACAGAAATGGGAAAGGTATGTATTATGAAACACTATGAAAAGCTGTTGGAATTAGGTTGTTTCAGTATAAAAGATCTGAAGCAAATTACCGGCAGCGAAGCGGCAGCAAAGTGGATTTGCCGGGAGTATCAAAAGAAAGGCTATATTGCGCATGTAAAACGGGATTTGTATGTCGCCATCAGCCTGGAAACCCAACAGCCCATTGTCAGCCGTTATGTGATTGCCTCTCACATCAGCGAGGATGCTGTCGTGTCATATCACAGCGCTTTCGAGTTTTACGGTTACAGTAACCAGGTTTTTTACGAAACACATGTGACCAGCGAAAGTCGGTTCCGGGATTTTGAATACGACGGTGTGAGATACCGGCGTGTTGCACCTCGTATTACTGGAGGCATAACAGCAATGAACGGCACCCGCGTCACAACACTGGAGCGGACGGTGATCGATTCTATCAATTTGTTTGAGAAAATCGGTGGGCTAGAAGAACTTTTGCGCTGCCTTGCGCTGATTCCTGCGCTGGATGAGTCGGCGCTTATGGACTGCCTTGCGGAGTACGAAAGCGGCTTCCTCTATCAAAAAGCGGGCTATATCCTGTCAGCATTTGCAGGCAGCCTCGGCCTTTCTGAGAGTTTTTTTGCCATGTGTAAATCGTGCATCCCGAAAGGAAAGTCCTATTTATCGAGCGAGCACCAAAACTTCATCTGGAACCATGAATGGAAGCTGTATGCACCGAAAAATCTGATGCGCCTGATGGATAAAGGAGTAACAGACTATGATGCAATTTGACAGAATGACTTTGGGTAAGAAAGCCCGCGAATTAGGCTTTGTCCGTGATGCCTTTGAAAAGGTCTGCCGTCTGGCCGATGTGCTGGGCTTTATTCAAAAGGATGCGCTACTTTCCAAGGTGCTGGCGCTGAAAGGCGGAACTGCCATTAACCTGACTATCTTCAATTTGCCTCGGCTTTCCGTTGACATCGACATGGACTTTTCAGAAAATGCTCCACGTGAAGAAATGCTTGCAATACGGAAGCAGATCACAGAGCGGATCAGTAAATATATGGTCGCCGCAGGGTATCATCTGAGCCGGAAGTCCAAAATATATCATGCTCTGGATTCCTTTGTTTATGAGTATCAAAATGCTGGCGGAATGAAAGACAACCTCAAAATAGAGATCAATTACATGCTTCGTTGCCATGTGCTGGAACCTGTGCGCAGGTCGGTCAATTTGCCGTGGCTGGAGCAGGAGCTTACTGTTTTGAGCGTTGATCCTCTGGAAATCTACGCTTCAAAGATCGTTGCACTGCTCAACCGCGCAGCTCCCCGCGATCTCTACGACATTCATACAATGATGGAGTATGGACTGTTTGACGAGTCGCAGGAACCCATGTTGAGAAAATGCGTCATGTTTTATAGTGCAATTGGCGCTGACAACGTTCCAGACCGATTCCATTTCGAACAGATTGCCTCAGTGTCTCAGCAGCGCGTCAAAACCGACCTTATCCCAGTGCTGCGCCGTGGTACTTGGTTTGATGCGAATCAGGCACATGAACAGGTTATCGCATATCTTGAAAAATTGCTGTCGCCGGACGAACGGGAGATTTCATTTTGGACTTCGTTCGGTCAGCAAGAATATCATCCGGAGCTGCTTTTCCAAGACACAAATGTTCTCTTGCGCATCGGGCAGCATCCGATGGCGCTCTGGAAATGTGGTAATAAGCAGAAAAGGCTTGTAACCGAAGCGGATTAAGATCAGGGTGGAAAGCATAAGCACCAAGGAGAAAATCAAAGAACTGCTGGAAGGATTGGAGGACGGCACGATTACCGCAGCGCAGGTAACGGAATCCGGACTGCACCGTAGCGTTCTACAGGAATTTGTCAAGAGCGGGGAGATGTACCACTTTGGGCGCGGTCTGTATGCGCGGAGCAGCGTATGGAAGGACGATTTTTCCCTCCTACAGCGCAAGTATGGGCGTGGGATTTACTCGCACAATACCGCACTGTATCCGCTGGGCTATGCAGACCATACCTCCCTGCGAAATATACGATGCACTTTCCCAAGGGCTACAACGCTCCGTCCTTAAAGCAGGAAAATTTAACACGCCGTGAGCAAGAAACCCCACCACTTCTGTAAGTGGTGGGATGAATTGCGATTAACACGGCGATTTCTTGACTCTTGCATCTTGCTGTATTACAATGCAATTACGAATCAGTTGTATCTAACAGAAAAGTCACAGGGGAAGAAAAATGGCAAACAAAGCAATCAAGTATCGCATATACCCTACAACTGAACAAAGCGTTATGTTCTCTAAGACCTTCGGCTGTTGTCGTAAGGTCTATAATCTTATGCTTTCTGATAAAATGATCCGCAAGGACATCCAAAGCTCGATGCATAAGGTATATTCGTAGTTTTTCGCAATTAATT
>UQMQ01000182.1 GCA_900542245.1 uncultured Eubacteriales bacterium | reverse complement strand
TATATAATCTTGTAGGAATAAGACAAACCATAATGAAAAAGCTCTGTGGAAGTCAACTGGAAAAGAACGGAAATAGGTGCTCTTGGAGATTTACGAAAAGTGTAAAAGTTAAAAAATTCATTGATATATTATACATATGAACATCAATTCCGGTCAACCAAGCAGCTGTCCGGATTTTTTTTAGAGAGGAGAAAAATCATGCAAAAGGAACTATCACTACAGAAACTAAACCATATCGACTTCTTATCCGGTTCGCATACCAAGCGGATTGATACCGCCTATGAAGACATCTGCGGGAAAGTAGACCTTATCCTACAGGAAGAAGTGAGGCAGCTTGCCGAGATGACCTATCAAGAGGGCGTCTTGGACGGCATTCTGCTTTGCAGGCAGATTGTGGAGGAGATTTACTGAACCGTTTTGTGCTGCAATCAAAAATAAAAACAGTGTCATGTAAAAACACTTGACACATAGTGCGGACTGCTATATACTAAGACATGTAAATTTTCGTTATCGTCCGCAGAAGAGAAAGGAGGACATCATGACATTCTTAAACAAACAGGCAAAGAACATCACAAAACAGAAGAATATGAGAGCGCAGGCTGACCGTCAGAACCCTTTCCAAGTGAAGGGCGTATTCTGATGAAAAAAATGTAGAATCCTAATACATATCTCAAAGGCAGTCTGTATCTCTACCATGGAGATACTTTTTTTATGCAAAAAATCAAAGGAACGTATGCTTCCGCAGTCATCTATTCGGATACCGCAGAAGACTATGCCCTTGCGCAGGTTAAGATGATCTGTGACAACGAGGCCGCTGCGGGAAGCAAGCTCTGTCTGATGCCGGATGTACACCCCGGAAAGGTAGGCCCGATCGGACTTACTATGACGATCGGAAGGCGAATCCTGCCGAGCCTTCTGGGTGCGGACATCGGCTGCGGCGTCAGCTATTTCAAAACCAAACCAGCTAAAATCGAATTTCAAAAACTAGATAAGATTATCCGAGAAAACATCCCAAGCGGTAGGCACAATCTAAAAGAACCGCATCGCTACAGCAGTGATTTTGACTTTTCGGATCTATCTTGCGGCACGCACATCGACCAAAAGCGGGCGTCACTGAGCCTTGGCACGCTCGGCGGCGGCAATCATTTTCTGGAGGTGGATCGGGATGAGGAAGAAAACCTGTATTTTGTCGTACACAGCGGCAGCCGTTATCTTGGTGGTGCAGTCACCGAATACTATCTCAAAGCCGGACAGAAAGAATTAAAAGCCAAAGGAATTTCTTTGCCGTATGAACTGACCTATCTGACCGGTTCCTTGATGGAAGATTATCTGCATGATGTGCAGGCAGTGCAGGGCTTTGCCATGCTGAACCGGGAAATCATGCTTTCCGAACTGCAAAAGAAACTGAAACTGAAGCCCAAGTATTTTGGCGAGAGCATTCATAACTATGCAGACGAGAACCGGATTTTGCGAAAAGGGGCAATTGCTGCTTACGCAGGCGATGAAGTGATCATCCCGCTGAACATGCGGGACGGCATTCTTCTTGGCAGCGGCAAAGGAAACGCGGACTGGAACTTTTCCGCACCGCATGGCGCAGGCAGAGTTCTCAGCAGAGAAGCAGCACGAAACAGTCATACACTTTCAGAATTTCGAGAGAGCATGCAAGGCATTTACTCGCCGAGTATTTCCGGGGCAACGCTGGACGAAGCGCCGTTTGTCTACCGGGATATGCATGAGATTTTGGCAAATATCAAAGAAACCGTAACCATAACGAAACGATTAAAGCCTGTGTATAACTACAAGGCAGGCGGAAAGGAATAGAACATGGCAGCTTACAGAGAAACGCCCTGCAAGTTCTACCTTGCAGCAGGGCAGTGCGCGAAAGGACGAGAGGCAAAGCATACCGGCTACTGCCAGCGATGCGGCAAATACCAGCCGAGAGCAAAAGTGCGCGCTGTCAACCGGAAGAAACAGAAACTGGAGAAATTAAGAAAGAAGGATTACTGACTATGCATTTACCCTACAGTGTAACACAAAAAGACCTATTTGAAATTTTATTAAACATAGCACCGAGTCGTCCGGTCTTTATCTGGGGTGCGCCGGGAATCGGAAAATCGGCACTCGTGGAAAGCTTTGCAGAAGCAGTAGGACTTCCCTGCGTGTCCCTGCTCGGCAGCCAGCTTGTGCCGGAAGACATCATCGGAATTCCGCAGATTAGGGGAGAAACCTCTGAGTTTCTGCCGCCGAAGATGATCGCAAGAAAAGAGCCCTATGTGCTTTTCCTAGACGAACTGAACGCCTGTACGCAGGAAGTGCAGAAAGCCTTTTATAGTCTGATCCACGAACGAAGAATCGGAGAGTATCATCTGCCAAAGGGTAGCATTGTGATCGGCGCCGGAAACCGGACACAGGATGGGGCGATTGTCAAAACCATGTCGTCAGCACTTGTGAACCGTATGTTTCATGTGCAGATGAAAGCGGATGCCGGGCAGTGGCTGAACTGGGCCTACGAGCATACAATTCACCCTTGGGTAATCGACTACATCACCCAAAGACCGGATCACCTGTTTACCGAGCCGCCCAAAATCGAAGAACCGTATTCGACGCCGCGTTCTTGGCACGCCTTGAGTGACGCGCTCAAAGCGTACGGTGCAGGTAAAAAAGAGCTATCGGAAGATACCTTGCGAGTTCTGGCTTACGGAACCATTTCAGCCAAGCATGCGGGTATGTTTTTAGCCTATACCAAGCAGCTGGGAAAGCAAGATCTCTTATCGGAGATTTTCAAAGGCGCTGCTCATTGGCCGTCCAAGCCGGAAGAACGAGATGTGCTGTATTTTCTGGCACAGTCTTTCCGCGCGAAACTCCTGAAC
>UQMQ01000181.1 GCA_900542245.1 uncultured Eubacteriales bacterium | reverse complement strand
TTGTATATAAATCTTCTCGTTTCGCTTTATTGCAACAAAATCAATTTCCTTTTTGTAAAGAACGCCAACATAGACCTCGTAACCTCGTCGCAATAGTTCAATGGCAACAATATTCTCCAAAATTCTGCCGTAGTCCATATTTTTTGTGCCGAGTTTCGCATAGCGGAAAGTATGGTCGCTCAAATAATACTTATCATTACTGGACAGGTATTTCTTTCCTTTAATATCGTATCTGCGTATTTTATAGAAAGCAAAGGCGTTGCACAGGTACTGCATATAAGCGCTGATGGTCACATGGTTGACCTTTTCCTGTGCGCCACGAAATGCATTTTTAATGCTTCTTGCGGATGTCAGATTGGAGATATTATCCATCAGAAAATCAACCAATCTGTCCATCAACTGCATATTGCGAATTTTGTATTTCTTGCGAATGTCTCTGACAATTAAAGTATCGAAAACATCGGCAATATAGTCGTACTTGGCTTCTGGGTCTTTGTACAGGTAGGAACCCGCCATACCACCCTCAATCATATATTTGTCCATGGCGGCATATTTGTCGCTATGTTCGAAATACTGCATATATTCGCTGAAAGAGAATGGAAACACTTTGATTTCAAAAGTTCTTCCGGTAAACAACGTAGCAAGGTCGGAACTCAGCAGGAACGCATTAGAGCCAGTGATGTAAATATCAAACTTCTCCATGGCGTGCAGACCGTTCATTGCTTTTTCAAAATCGGTACACATCTGTATCTCGTCAATGAGGACGATATTCTGTTTTCCCTTGATATATTGCGCTTTTACATAATCGTATAAAGGTCTGTATGCAAGCAAATGGTCATATTCCGGCAGATTGAAATTTATATGGATAATGTTATGGTCAGGAATTTCTTTCTCTACATAATCCTTAAATGCTTCGAGCAGCTTGGATTTGCCGCTGCGACGCACACCGGTAATGACTTTAATATCCGGTGTCCCGATTACGTTGATCAATTTATCTAAATACTGCTTGCGGTCAATCAGTTTCATCTTATTTCACCTCGCAATGATATTATATCCATTCAGATTACCAAAATCAACATATTTTCGAAAATGGTAAATAGAATTTGCGACACAAAATATGTTATGAAAACCAAGTATCGCCTATTTTCCTGTCGCACCCTGTACGGCAACGCCCTATGTCAGGAAATCTTCCCATACTGTCCTATGGGATGTTGCCCGAACGCGCCTTTTGTGGTGTGACGGGCATGCCGCGGGTCTCTTAAAACAATGAATTCAATTACTGTAAACACATGAACTATGCGTGGTAAAGCAAAAGGTTATTAGGTAAACTTTTAGCAGAGAGGTAGACACAGCATGGCAAGTGAGTATACGGTAGAATTAGGCAAAAGAATCAGAGCTGCGCGTATAAAGGCAGGCTTGACGCAGAGCGAGCTGGCAGAGCGTGCAGATGTATCGACGAATCATATCTCGGCGATCGAACGCGGCGTGTATGATACCAGAGTGGAAATGCTCTATCGCATCGCGATGGTGCTTGGCGTGAGTGGAGATTATCTGCTGATGGGTGCTGCGTTGCAGCCAAATACGCAGCTCGCCAGAGCCTTTCGTCTGGCAGAGCGCGTGGACGATACCGAGAAGATGGCACGATATATCCTGCATGGGGTAGAACTGATAGAATCATAAAGCAGCCAAAAACTATGCGCGTCGCGGACGGTCTGCATAGTTTTTGTTTTTTCTGTGGACTTCACAACCAGTTTGTGGTATGATGCGGATAAACCGCGTGGCGACATGCAGTAGCCAAAGAAGCACGAAACATGTGCGGCGCGGCTTTGGCAGCAGCAAGCCGGATGCGGCAGATGCGCGGGAAGCGGAACAGCGCGGCTTTGGGAGAAGTCAGCTGGATGGGGCAGATGCGCGGGAAACGGAACGGCATGACTTTGGAAGCAGCAAACCGGACGGCGCAGATAGGCGGGAAACGGAGCAGCGCGGCTTTGACAGCAGCAAGCCGGACGGTGCAGATAGGCGGGAAACGGAACAGCGCGGCTTTGACAGCAATGAGGCGAATGGCGCGGGGATATAGAATATGGAGAAAGGCGGGCGCAGGTGAAAGAGAATAAAAAAGTAGAGCAGCAGGCAGAAGATATCCTGCGTGCTTATGCGGACGAGCTGGATGCACAGTATGCCGATGCGTTTGACGCGATTCTGGCAGAAGATCCCGATTACCAAAAGAATATAGAACGATATGGCAAACGCCGCTACGTGAAACCCCAAAAACGAATCTTGCGTTATGCCGCCATTCTGTTAGTGGCGATCTTTGCAGCCAGCGTGATCGTGCCCGTACCACAGGCAAGCGCATGGCGCATTTGGTGGCTGGATTTGATTACCGGACAAAGTGGCGTGGATATGAAGGTGGATACGGAGAAACAGTATGACTTTGCTGATTACTACGCGGCGAAAATACCGGATGGGTTTGAACTTTTAGAGGAACAATACATGGGTGAAAATAAGCGTGATGTAATTTACCAAAATGAAGAGGGGAAATATATTTTTTTTAGACAGCAGCGAAAAGATAAAACGACTTCTTATGTAGATAATGAAAAAACATCATCGCATCAGGAAATGATAGACGCTTTTCAAGTAATGATTACCTATCGAGGCGATGATGTAGTTTATGAATTTACGACTGACCGCGCGTTCTGCCGTGTGCATACGGATGCAGGGTATGCTGTCGGCAAAGAATTCATCGAAAATTTGGTAAAAAAATAATTTTTTGTGTCAGCTTTTTGCTCCGAAATTCGTGTATATATGTAGAAGCGTGTGAAAGGCAGCTTCTGATAAGTATTCACAGAAAAAAGGAGACAAAGTATGAAAAAAAGAAAGTTAGCACTCGTTTTTGTTTTGATTGTAGCGCTCTTTGCCTC
>UQMQ01000180.1 GCA_900542245.1 uncultured Eubacteriales bacterium | reverse complement strand
TTTCGTATTAAAAAATCGGACGATCTGGAATTGAGTAAAGGTTCAGGAGGAATCCCTCATTGTGAAGCTTATCGTTGCAGTAGTTGCAAAAAGATTTTGATTGATTATGCAAATAGATAAATCGAAAGTTGACAAAGGAGTTGAGCTGATATGAAAAAGAAAATCATCATATTGCTGTCTGTTGTGATAATTCTTTTGATGGGCATTGTTGTATGGTTTAATATTCCACTCGACTTGATGGACTTAGACCCTAATGAGGTCATGGAAATAGTTGTTTTCAATGGCAATAGCGGAAACGCAACACATATTACCGACAAAGAGCAGATTCAGCATATTGTCGAAAATTTGAATGGCGTCGAAGTAAAGCGGTCAAAGCCATCTTTGGGATATATGGGATATAGTTTCAAAGTTACTATTTATTTGTCTGATGGCAACGAGGCAGGCGATTGGAATAATTTTATTATCAATTCAGATGATACAATTAGAAAAGATCCATTTTTCTATTCTGTTACAAAGGGAAATATTGATTACAGCTATATTGAAGGTATCGTAGAATAACAAAAATTCCAATTTATCAAACCACAATAACCATTTAACGGCGGGCCTCGGCCCGCCGTTTTTTTGGGGCTTCCTATCAATCACATTCTCCGGGTTTGGTGCTGATGAGTTTATACACCTTACCTGTTGTCGGTTGCTTATTTTCAAACGGAATAATATTGTTGCCCATCTTCAAAATGCCCTGCCCGGCAGTGGCCAGCTTCAGATATTCTTTCTGCGGCTTGGACAGGGTATACAAATCTTCCATGGCGTCAATATCCTTGGTCTGGCGCAGCATCACCACAAATTCGCTGTTTGCAAGTACGGTTCGTGCGGTCGGATTTCTTAGGCACTCCTCGGCATTTTGGGTAATGCCGGTGGCGTATGCGTTGTATTTTCTATACCGTTTCCAACTCTGATATAGAAAATTCGCGCTCTCTGCATCACGCAAAAGCAGGTAAATCTCATCGAAATATACCCACGTGGCGGCAGTTGCGTCCTTTCGGTTGGTGTTCATCACGGCAGTGTTGATGAATTCAAGCATGGAAATCATGGCTACAGGTTTCAGCTGCTCACCCAAACGGTTGATGTTAAAGCAAATCAGCCGGTTGGACATGTCCACATTTGTGGGTTGCGCAAATGCCTTCATACTGCCCGTTGCAAAAAGCTGCAGCGCAAGTGCCAGTTTATGCGCACGCGGTTCGCGCTGCCTTTTCAGTTCTTCCCATAAATCCACCAATGTAGGGCATGGAATGGTGTAGTTGGATTCAATCAGTGGCTGATAAATATTTTTAAGGCAGTCATCCACGATGCTTTTATCTCCCGGCATGACATTTTCGGCTTTCATTATTTTCTCAAACAGCGACAGAACAAATTCGGCCTTTTCGCTTTGCGGCAAAATACCTTCTTTTTCATTGTAGTGAAAATCCAGAGGGTTGAAGTGTGTTTCGCTGACAGGAGAAATATCAACAACCTCACCACCCATAGTACGAACCAAGGGTGCGTACTCGTTTTCCGGGTCCACTATATAAAACTTTGCTTTGGGGTATCGCAGATACAGCATCAGGATTTCCAGCTTAACAAACAAAGACTTGCCACCGCCGGAAGTTCCCAAAACCATACCATTGCCGTTTACCAACTTGGAACGAAGCCCCACAATCAGATTTCCGGACACAGCGTTGACGCCGTAAAAGATACCACCGGGATCAAGAATTTCCTGTACATTGAACGGTACAAGAGCGCACAAGCCCTTGGTAAGCATAGTGCGCACACTGGCAATGCGCCGCAGTCCGTATGGCATAGCTGTGTTAAAGGCGCGCTCCTGCTGAAAACGCAGCTCGGTAAATCGACAGTTGAAGTTGGCTGCCGTGGTTTTGAGTACGGCGGTTTCCGCTTTGAGTTCATCCAGCGTGTCGGCAAAATATGCCACGGATAACAATACCAAGAACATCTGCTGGTCGTGCTCGGCCATCTCGGTGCGGATATACTCGATATTCTTTTCCTGTGCCTGCGTTTTATAGGGCACTGTTGCCACAAAGTCGAGGTTCTCCACGGTCTTGCGGTTGAAACGCACTTTTTCGGCATCGGTTTTCATGCGGGAATCCTCGATTTCGCGATATGCGTCCTCAGATTCCACCGGCTGAATGGCAATAGATAAAACGATGTACGGCACCTGCTGAAGGAGCGTTGCTATGAATTTATCGTCCAGCTGCTGCGGATACTGGGCAATCGTCATGCACTTGGCATAGGAATCGTCAATCTCGATGTGGTCTTTGCAAAAGCGCATTGCATCCGGCGCAATGGCATCCCGGAAATCCTGTCCCAATCGGGTGCAGTTGTCAAAATCAAACTGGAAGTGCGTTTCCTCTCCGATGCGGAAAAAGTTGTGCAGCACTTCCAGCCGGGCGTTGTTATCCAGCGCACAGACTTTGCAGCCAATGTTGGACAGCTCGCCCAGCATATTCCGCTGTACCTGATTCAGCCGTTCACGGGCATCTTTGCTGTTCTGCTTGTTGGTGGAGAGAATCAGGTATTTTTGCTGCTTCACATTGCCGATTTCCTTCGCATAGGCTTTCATCAGGCGATTGCGTTCGACGCGGTATGCGTCGAGGCCATCATTGGCGCGGTGGTACAGAACATCTCGCTCAAAGGAAATCTCGTCCATGCGCTGACTGACAATGCAAAGCTGCGCCCAGCAGTCAGTAGGAATATTGGAATAAATCCTTCCCATCTGACCAAGGATTTTTTCTTTTTCCTCATCGCTCTGCATGGCGTAATTGATGTCGGACACGCTCCACATCTGGCTGTACACATCTCCGGACCGCCATGTGCCGTCAGCATAGATTTCATCAATCGGGATTGACTTTTGCACAGATGTTGGAATTTTATAATTGCCCCGCGTTCTGCGCGTGGAGGCATATTCATTTAATCTCTATTTTTTTCACCTTCTT
>UQMQ01000179.1 GCA_900542245.1 uncultured Eubacteriales bacterium | reverse complement strand
AATCTGGTACTGGTCAGCGGTCTGTCCATCACACTCAATCCGTTTGACCTGCCGACCGAAAAGCTGCTTGCCGGACACAACGCGTCTCTGGTCGTCGATGTCCCGCTGACCTTTGTCGTGATGCTCCTGCTGACCCTGCCGGGACTCGTCAAAGGCAGGCTCTACCGCTGGCAAGGCATCCTGCTGTTGGCAATCTATGCGGTCTTCTGTACGTTCCAGTTCCTGCTGTAAAAACCGCCGGAAGCGCCGCCGCGCAATACCATCAAAAAAGGAAGTACCCGTGCAAATTCCAAGATGCGCAGCCCGCAAAACTGTGATATAATAGCTTTACCAAATCAGTGCGCCGCAAAGCCGCAGGCAGCGCTGACGCAAGACAGAAATCAATACCTACGGAGGAAACGATATGAACTATGAAAAACTCGCGGAGCTGCTGTTTCCGCATATCGACAAAACACCCGCGGATTACGAGGCGATGTACCCTGCCCGCGATCTGCCTGCCGGCGCGAAGGTCACCAGGCTCGGACCGAGCCCGACCGGTTTCATTCACCTCGGTAATCTCTACGGCGCATTCGTAGACGAAAGACTGGCGCATCAGTCCGGCGGGAAATTTTTTCTCAGAATCGAGGATACCGATGACAAACGCTATGTAGAGGGCGCGGTCGAGATCATCATCAACTCTCTGCGCTTCTTCGGCATTCAGTTTGACGAGGGCGCGACGATGAACGGCGACATCGGCGACTACGGCGATTACACACAGAGCCATCGCGGCCCGATCTACCAGTGCTTCGCCAAGAAGCTGGTCGCGGAGGGAAAGGCATACCCTTGCTTCATGACGGAAGCGGACATCGCGGAGATTCACGCGCAGCAGGAGGCCCAAAAGGCGAATCCCGGCATCTACGGCAAGTGGGCAAAGAGCCGCGATCTCTCCATGGAAGAAATCGAAGCCAAGCTGGCTGCCGGCACGCCGTATGTCATCCGGCTCAAATCCGATGGCGATATGAGCCTGCCGGAAGATCAGATCAAGCGTTTCCAGGTGGAGGATGCGATTCGCGGCACGCTGGATATGCCGGTCAACGATCAGGATACGGTTCTGCTTAAGGCTACCGGTATTCCGACCTACCATTTTGCCCATGTGGTGGACGACCATCTGATGCGCACCACACACGTGGTCAGAGGCGCGGAATGGCTGCCATCCCTGCCGATTCACGTGGAGCTGTTTGAGAAGCTGGGCTGGGAAGTGCCGATCTACTGCCACACCGCGCAGCTGATGAAGCTGGACGAAGAAGGCAACAAGCGCAAGCTTTCCAAGCGCAAGGACCCGGAGCTTTCCTTAGATTACTACCGCAACGAGGGCTATCATCCGGCCGCGGTCCGCGAATATCTGCTGACCATCCTCAACTCTAACTTTGAGGAATGGCGCATCGCCAATCCGGACGCGCCGATCGATGATTTCGCCTTTACGACTGAGAAGATGAGTAACTCCGGCGCCCTGTTCGATCTGAACAAACTGAACGACATCAGCAAGGACGTGCTGCTCAAGATCAGCGCTGCCGACCTGTTCGACTTTCTCAAGGCGTGGGCGGAGGAATTCAAGCCGGAACTTCTGCATATCTTTGCAGACCGCGCCTATCTGGAAAAAATCCTCGACATCGGCCGCCACGAAGAGCGCAACCCGCGTAAAGACCACATCTACGCGCAGCAGATCATCCAAAACATCAGCTATTTCTTCGACGATCTGTTTGAGATCGAAGACGACTTCCCACAGGAAGCCGCCGACGATGTGCCGACGATCATCGAGAAGTATCTCGCGACCTACGACCACAAGGACGATCAGGAAGTCTGGTTCGGCAAGATCAGGCAGATCGCTGACGAACTCGGCTACGCGGTCAAACCAAAGGATTTTAAGAAAAATCCGGATCAGTACAAGGGTCACGTCGGTCATGTCAGCACGGTCATCCGCGTGGCGCTGATGGGACGTCAGCAATCTCCGGACGTCTGGGAAATCCAGCAGATCCTCGGTGAAGAGCGCACGCGCGCAAGATTGTCAAAATTTTTATAAACTTTTTTGCCCGCAGGAGGGCGCTGCAAACCGCATAAAATCAAGCCTCACAAAAGCTGTTCCGCATTATGGAACAGCTTTTTTACATTGTAGAACACCCCCTCTTTACATTTTTTCGATTTTGACTATGATAAAGATAAAGAACAACGAAAGCCGCAGCAAAGGGCTTTCACGGAAGAATAACATTATGAGGAGGATATAACAATGTTGAAGATGCAAACAGGTACCAGTACAAATGCAAACGCGGCACTCGCCGGAAAAGAAGCAGCAGAAGCTGTAAAAGCAGATCTCAAAGATATGAAGATGGCCTTCGTCTACAGCGGTGTGCAGTATGATCAAAAAACGATGCTGCACGCGATAAAGGAAACGCTTCCCGGCGTTCCTCTGATCGGAAATACCTCCTTTACCGGAGTGATGACACAAGAAGGGTTCGTCAGCAGTGACGATGGCTTTGTCGGCATCATGGCTGTCTCTGATCCGGATATGACCGTCGGCGTTGCCGGCATGGCAAAACAGGGCAGCGCGAGAGAAACCGGACACAAGGTCGCGGAGGCTGCTTTAAAGAACGCCGGCAAGACCGAAGCGCCTGCTTTCTTCTATATGTCCGCGCCGTCCGGCGAAGAAGAATATTACTTAAAGGGCATTACCGAAGTCATCGGCAGAGTTCCGTTCTTTGGCGGCAGTGCCGCGGACAATGCGATCGCAGGCGAATGGCTGCTCTATACCGATGAAAACGTCTATGCGGACGGCATTTCGGTCGCGTTCTTCTATACGGACAAGGCGTTCGCGAACGTCTTTACCGGCGCTTATCGGGAAACGACCAACGTCGGCGTCATCACCAAGATTGTCGGAGATCGTACCCTCGCGGAAATCAACGGCATCCCGGCGCTGGAACAGTATCGCGCATGGACCGGCGCATC
Organism: uncultured Eubacteriales bacterium; assembly: GCA_900542245.1. Lineage (GTDB taxonomy): Bacteria > Bacillota > Clostridia > Peptostreptococcales > Anaerovoracaceae > CAG-238. The sequence continues at coordinate 82 of UQMQ01000179.1, read as the reverse complement.
GGCTGAAGATGTGAAAGGCGGCAATCTGCTTGCTTACGCCATCCAGAAACCGCTCGGCGTCAAAGATCCGCTCGGCGATCTG
>UQMQ01000178.1 GCA_900542245.1 uncultured Eubacteriales bacterium | reverse complement strand
GTTTAGGGGGGTATGTAACCGCACTAACCGGGAGAGCGCTTGACTGGCAGTCAAGAGGTCAGCGGTTCGATCCCGCTATTCTCCACCAAGAAAAACCTTGAAACCATAAAGGCGAACACGCATAAGGACAACAAAAAATCGCTTAGAGCAACAACCGGCAGCAGTCACTTGACTGTTGCCGGTTTAACTGTGTATTTATAGTCGCTATATGCCGCGAGATAGCTGAAGCAGAACCAGAAGCCGTCGCGCTTAAGTAGTTTTTGCCGCAGAGCATCGGCTTTTTCCGTCTCGCCGTGCGCTTCCAACAGTACGCAAAGACCGTAAGCCGTCATGGCAAACTGCAAATCGTCTTCTTCCGCGTCCAACTCCGCCAGCATATCCTCCATCGGCGCAAACCCTGCCGCCACGCGCATGGCTTTTTCATACGCCGTGTGGTGGCCGACGTACATATCGGGTCGATAATGCTGCTTCAACGTTTTTTGTGCCTCGTCCGCTTTTTCAGCACGAAGCTGCGAAAGTACCAGCCAGTAGACATCCGCAATATACATATCGTCGTCCTGCGGCGCGATGGCGAGAGAATCTGTAAATGTGCGGATCGCGTCGTCATATTTCCGCATCAGATAGTGCGCCATACCAACGCGGTAGCGCGACTCGACGCTCACGCCGTCCGTCTGTTCGCAGCGCGTATAATCCGCGAGCGCCCGTTCAAATTGCAGCGTATCGAGATACTTGGGGCCGCGTTTGCAGTAAGCTTCCATGCGTTCCGGTTCAAGCGCGATGGCCTGTGTCAGAGCGTCAATTGCCTCCCGGAAGCGCAGCTGCCAGCACAGCGCATCCGCCAGCTCCAAAAGCGTTTCATACGTCTGCAGCTTTGTACGGCAGGCGAGAATTTCGTCCGTGTCAGTAAGCCCATGCGGCAGATTCTCAAACTGGCTTTTGTATGACGCATGAACGTCCGCAAAGTATTTTCCCATATTACCCCTCCAAAATGGTTTCTTTTCTGGCGGTCAGCCAGAGGCTGATGAGATAGAACGCCAGACACAGCAGCATGACGCACACGCCGGGTGGCAGCAGATATTGGTACGCACCCCGTAAAAACGCGCCGCGTTTATACGCAAAATTGACCATCGTCTCCCAAGTTGGGCGATAGAGATCGCCAAGGCCCAGAAACGAGAGCGTCGACTCCATCATAATGCAGCTGTTCACCCCGAGCAGAAAGCGCGAGAGCAGCACGTCCGACAGGTTCGGCAGAATGTGCCGCACGGCAATATAGGTGCGGCTGTAGCCGAGAATCCGGCAGCTTTCGATAAACGGCTGTGTGTGCAGCTGCAAAACCTTTGCGCGCACGGCGCGCGCCGTGCCGACCCAGCTGAACGCCGCAATCAGGACGATCAGGTGCGCGGCGGAACTTCCAAAAAACGTCGCCAGAACAATGAGCGTAACGAGCTTTGACAGCAGAACAAAAATCTGAATGAGCCCGTTGAAAAGCTGTCCGATCCAGCCGCGGAAGCTCCCCAAAATCCCAATACCCGCCCCCAGAATCAGCGTCAGAATACTGCTCAAAATGCCGACCAGCAGCGTCTGCCGTGCGCCGTAGATGAGCTCGGTCAAAATGTCATAACCCATCGCGTTTGTGCCGAGCAAATGCTCCCGGCTCATGGGGAGCCACTTCGTGAACAGCTCTTTTTGACTGTAACTTGTAAAAAACTCGGGTGCAAATGCAGCCGACGCAAAAACGGTCAGCAGCAAGAGTCCCAAAATGAGCGGCAAAAGGCCTTTCTTTCTCATGTCCTGCCCTCCGATCTCCGCTTGGGATCAAGGAGCAGACACAAAAAATCGGTAAGCAGAATCGACAGCACCATGATGCACGTCGTCACAAACAAAATGCCCTGCATGAGCGGATAATCGAGCGTATAGACCGCCTCCGTCAGAAGCGACCCCATCCCGCCGATGGAGAAAATCTTCTCAATTACGACCGAGCCGCCCACGCAGAGCGACACGCTCATGCCGAGCATCGTGAGAAACGGCTGCACGATCGAGCGCAGGAGATAATCCCGGCGAATGACGCCGTCCGGAAGTCCCCGCTGCCTTGCGTATAAAATATCTTTCCCATCCGACGCGCTGGCCGCCATGTTACGCACCAGCAGATACCGGCTGGGAAGCGCCGCCAGCGTTAGCGTCACGACCGGCAGCAGCAGATGCAGAACCCTGTCCCATACATACCCTGCCGTGCCGCGCACAGCCTCCGGGGAGTTGAGCCCTGTATAGGGCAGCAGCCGGTTTTGAAAACAGCATACGATCATAAGACCCAGCCCAATTAAAAACGTTGGCACGGCGTTGAGGATGATCAGCGCTGTTGTGGAAAAGCGATCGGCAAGCGAATCCTTTTTGTACCCACACCGAAGCCCCCAGAATAGACCGATCCCCGCTGAAAGCAGCACCGCCGGGACAGTGATTTGCAGCGTATAGCCGATCTTTTCGCCGATGAGCGCCGAGACGGCGGCGTCCTTTTTATACGAATATCCAAGCGTTCCATCCAGCAGCGAGCGCAGGTAGTAGCCGAACTGCATCGCAAGCGGCTTGTTCAGGTGCAGCGCGTCCTCGTAAAATGCGACCTGCGCGGGCGTCATGTCCTGCTCGGAAAAGCCTGTCAAGTACGCCACGGGGTTGCCCGGCAGCAGACGCGGCAGGAAAAAATTCAGAACCACAACCAAAAGAAAGCACACAAGGGTGCGGTCCAATAAAACAGTATAATAATGTTTTCGGGAAGCGGCATGATTACTCATGCCGCTTTTCCGTTCAAGGCACTAATATTTTGCATTTAATGCCTTGCTTTTGTTTGTCTACTCGGAACGCTAAATTATCTACATCCGGAAGTTTGTTCAGTTCTGCACATCGCCTAAGTATCCGAGTCAGTAAATTTGCAGATTCTTCTACTGCGCTTTCAAGGTTGTCCTTTGTCTTATTACCATGCACGGCAGAGGAACGTGAAGAATATATTTTTCGTACTTGCTTAAATATCTGCTGCGCCTGTGCCTCGTTTTCACCAAGGAAGTTAGCAATATACAAGCTTATTCTAAAGCTAACCTCGGTGTTCACGTTAAACAGCGATTCGATTCCAGACCAAATAACAGCTAA
>UQMQ01000177.1 GCA_900542245.1 uncultured Eubacteriales bacterium | reverse complement strand
TGCCGGAGAAAAAAGAAAAACAGAATAAAAAGAGTGCCTACTTTGCGCATCGCGCCAAAGCGATGATGAAAGAACTGGCACAGATCAACTTTGAAATCGCGCAGATCGTGATTGCAGACGATGAGAAGCAGAGCCTGCCGGATTGGTTTCTGATCGAACTGGTACGCGATCTGCCGCGCCTTGCGGGTTCGGTGCGAGGTGAGCGAGTTGGTTAAGGACAAACAGAAAAAATTAAGCATCAACGAAGAAAACCTGCAGGCAGGAAGAAAGATCATAAAGCAGCATCCTTTGTTTGGCGAGCTATATATTCCATATCAGATCTGCGGAAAAGGTCAGCTCGGAAAACAGAGCGCTGCAAAAATAAGCCGTGAGGGAGAAATCTGTCTGAACAAGGATGTATTTCTGACGCCAAAGCAGTGGGCCTATGTGATCGCGCATGGCTATCTGCATCTTGCGTTCGGTCACTTTGACGCGGAAAAGATGCCGGGATGCGATGTGCGAAACGAAGATGGGACGATCACACACAAGGTGCAGGCGGATCTTCGCGTATGGAACCTCGCCTGTGATATCTACATTACGAAGTTTTTGCAGGATATGAAGTTCGGAGAAAGTTTTACCGATTGCGACCTATCACAGCTTGCCTGCAGCTTCGCAGATGAAAGGAAGATCTATCAGTACCTGTTGGAACAAGGCATTACCGGAGAAGAACAGGACTTCGGTACCGCTTCGGTATCGTCCATGGATATGATCGGCCTTGAGAAGCCGAAAACCTATGCGGCAGGAAAGCAAAACTCGCATGCACGTACTTTTGCGATGGCGCTTTCTTATGCGGTAAAAGAGGCGGTCGGCCTGGCCTGCGGACAGGAAGATGCGGTGCACACGTATCGGTCCGCAGCAGAACGGGCAAGAGAGTGGTTTATCACAAGCTATCCGCTGCTTGGCGGCATTGCATCCGCTCTTCGGATTGTGGAAGAGGAAGATATTTGCTATCAGGAGGGAATTTCCATTGCGGCTGTTGACAGCAATGCCGGAGAGATTTATCTGAATCCGGCTGCGCGGCTTTCGTTTGAGGAACTGAAATTTGTGATTGCGCATGAACTGCTGCATGCGGGGCTTTCGCACCGGGAGCGATGTCAGGGCAGAGACCTTTATCTGTGGAACGTCGCCTGCGATTATGTCATCAACGGATGGCTTTGTGAATTGGCGGTCGGCGAAATGCCGGAGGGCGTCCTGTATGATGTGGCCTACGCAGGCTGGAACGCAGAGGGTGTCTATGATGAGCTTATTTTGAACCTCCGAAAACACAAGAATCTGCAAACCTTTCGTGGATACGGAGCTGGCGATCTCTTAGACCGAGGCGGTCATACATCCGGAAGGACAAACGGGATCAGCTTAGACGAGTTTTGCAAAAGCGCCTTGGCGCAGGGCATGGAGTTTCATCAGGCAAAAGGCAGAGGCACGATACCGGCCGGACTAATTGAAGAGATCCGTGCGCTTTCCATGCCTCCGATCGTATGGGATGTGCAGCTTGCGCACTGGTTTTCCGAACATATTCCGCCGCTTGCAAAGCATCGCAGCTATGCAAGACCCAGTAGGCGGCAAGGCGCGACGCCGGATATCCCAAGAGCCGGCTATGTAACGCGAGAACCGAGCGAACATGCCAGAACCTTTGGTGTGGTGATTGACACTTCCGGCTCAATGAGCGCGAAGCTGATCGGCATGGCGCTTGGCAGTATCGCAAGCTATGCCGCAAGCAGAGACGTTCCTTTTGCAAGGATTGTCTTTTGTGATGCACATGCCTATGATGCAGGCTACTTGGCACCGGATGAGATTGCAGGCCGTGTAGAAGTGAAAGGGCGCGGCGGCACCAAGCTGCAGCCGGGCATTGACCTCTTGGAAACAGCCAAAGACTTTCCCAAAACCGGACCGATCCTGATCATCACAGACGGCGAGATTGAAGGGAATCTATCGGTGCATCGAAAGCATGCGTACTTGCTACCTAACGGCAGGCATTTGCCGTTTCAGCCAAAGGGGGAAGTGTTCTATTTTGAATAAAAGAACCTATTAGGTGCGAAATGAGTGCATAATGTTGACAAATCAAACATAAAATAGTATGATGAAAGAAAAGGAGGGATAGCTTATGTCACAAGCAACATTTAGTGTACGCATGGATGAAACACTGAAAAGACAATTTGACAGTTTGTGTGCAGACTTTGGTATGAATGCATCGACCGCAATCAATGTTTTTGCAAGAGCAGTCGTGAGGGAGCGTAAAATTCCCTTTGAAATTACAGCACCGGAACCGGATATAACCAGAGAAAAAGCTATGCAGGCATTTTTGGCGATCCGAAAACAAGCAGCAAAAGATTTTCCACAGGGCATGCAGCTGGATGAGATCAATGAGGAAATCCGTAAGGCAAGATATGATGAGGGGGAAACCGTGTGATCTGTTATGCAGTTATTGATACCAATGTGCTTGTTTCAGCCTTGCTCTCCAGTAACGCAGAGGCTGCCACGGTACAGCTGGTTGCAAGAATGATTGAGGGTGAAATCATTCCGATTTACAGTGATGAAATCCTGCAGGAATACCAAGAAGTACTGCATAGAAAAAAATTCAAGTTTGACCCGGCGCAGATTGAAATGCTGTTAGGAGCGGTAGAAAAGTATGGATTTTCTGTAGTGCCGCATAGTACAGGAGCAGTACTGCCGGATATGAAAGACTTAGCGTTTTATGAAGTCGTCATGGAAAAGCGAGAAGACGATGCCTATCTGGTAACAGGTAATCTAAAGCATTTTCCGGTGAAACCATTTATCATTACAGCACGTCAAATGTTAGAGATTTTGGACAGAAAATAGCATAAGATGCAGTAAAAGTTTGAGCAGGCAAGAACGCCTGCTCATTTATTTTGCTTGAATTCCCTAAAGCTTTCCGTGACAGTAAAAGAAAAGAGGTTAGCATGGTAAATCTGCTGACCTCCGTTTACCGCTATTCACTGTCATTGGGTACTTTTTCAAAAAGATCTCCAACCGAACATCCTAAAATGTTGCTTAATTTATCTAAGGTTTCATAGTGAATAGACTTTGTTTGGTTATTGATCATCTTATGGAACGATGTGTATGTTGTTTCCATCTGCTTGAAGAGCCAATATTTCGTGTGATTCTGTTCATTCAATATTTCAAGGACA
>UQMQ01000176.1 GCA_900542245.1 uncultured Eubacteriales bacterium | reverse complement strand
GTTGCGCGTTTGGTTGACAGCTTTAGAAACGATCAAAACGCATCGGTATCGGCAGTAGATGGCACTCAAATCAGTGACGTTGGCTATACTTTCAAAATTGAAGTAAAAGGACTGATTTATAAAGGAACCGGCAAGAGTCTGCAATTGATGGTGAGAAACCAGACCACCTATCAGAATATTGACGTTACCATTTCCGAATGCAAGGAATACACCGAGCCGAAGGTAGAGCCGACGCCGAAACCGACGCCGGAGGCGATTCCGGCGCCGAAGGTCATTGTGACGAGGAACGAGCTGGGAGGCGATGTCAAGGCGGGCGATGAGCTGATGCTGACAGTTTCGGTCAAGAATATCGGCAGGGCGACCATCAATAACCCAATTCTTTCCTTTACACCATCGGATTCGCTTTTGGTGACCAGCAATGACTCGGCACTCCAGCTGAACAGCATCGGCGTCGGCAGAACAGAGACGAGGCAGATCAAGGTGCGTGTGCTGGATCCGGTGGCGAGTGTCAACCAGTATCTGGACGCGAAGCTGGAATTTACATACTATAACAATGTTACCACGACAGTCGGAGAAGCTTCTGCCAGAATCGGCATACCTGCCAAGGTGAAGAAAAAAAACGAGGATACGACCGATGATACAACAGCCAGTCCGCTGCCGAACATCATTGTTTCCCGTTTCAACTACGGCGGTGGCAGCGTGGCGGCAGGCTCCAAATTTAACCTGTCCTTCAAATTCCGCAACACCAGCAGTACCGTCGATGCAGAAAACATGGTTGTTACTGTGACCGGAGGCGAAGGTCTGACGATCAACGGCTCCTCCAATACCTTCTTCTACGATAAGGTGAAGGCAGGCGCGAGCAAGACCGTTACGGTACCGATGAAGGTCTCGAATACGACGGCGGATACCGCGCAGGATGTATCCATCAATTTCAAATACGAGTATCTCGACCATAAGAAGCGCACTTCCGCTTCCTCAGATGTGAAGATTTCAGTACCGCTGTATCAGCCGGATCGCTTTGAGGTCTACAAGCCGGTCGTGCCGGACTACGTCGAGGAGGGGCAGGAAGTAGCTGTCACGATGAACTATATCAACAAGAGCAAGACGATCATGTCCAATGTTGAGGCGGTGGTGGACGGCGATGTGAGCACGCAGACACAGGTGCAGACCATCGGCAACGTGGATGCCGGTAAGAACGGTACGATTGCGTTTGCGCTGACGCCAAACGGCAGCGGAGAGGTTGACTTTACGATTACCGTCAATTATGAGGACGCGAACGGAGAGACTAAGACACGCGTTTTCCCGGTAACGATGGATGTGCAGGCGGCGGCACCGGATGATCCGGGTATGGATGATCCGGGTATGGATGATCCCGGCGAGGACAGCGGTGGATTCCCATGGTGGATTGTGATCGCTGCAGTGGTCGTGGTCGGGATTGCGGCACTGATTATTCTCAAAAAGAGAAAAAAGGCAAAGGCTGCGAAAAAGGAACAGGAGCTGTGGGACAGCTGGGATGACGAGATCAAGACGTCCGCGGATAACGGCGCGGCAGCGGGCAGCAGCAAAGAGACACCGGATAACAAAGGGGTTTAGCCTATGAGATTTTCTGATATATGGAAGATGTGCAGCGAAAACCTCAGACGCAGGAAAGGTCGAACCTTTTTGACTGTACTCGGCGTGTTCATCGGCTGCTGCTCGATCATCGTCATGGTATCCATCGGAATCGGCATGACGGAGTCGCAGAACCAGATGCTGCAGAATATGGGCGATTTGACGATCATTGAGGTTTCTTCCGGAACCTCGAATAACGGTCAGGAGATGAAGATCGATGATGCAGCGGTGGAAACCTTTCGCAGTATGGACGGGGTGCAGGCTGTCATGCCGAAGATGAACTGCGACTATACGGTCAGTCTGTACGCCGGTTTGAATAACCGCTATAAAGCGGAGTTTGCTACGCTTGTCGGTATGGATACGAGCGCACTGGAAGCCATGGGTTACGAATTCCTTGACGGCATTACGGCCGGAGGCGGGCGTGACGAGGGCGTGGCAGGGCAGTATTTTGCCTATTCATTTAAGGATACGCTGCTCCCGGACGGCAGCAATATGGTAGACCGCTGGGGCGAGTATGACGATCAGGGCAATCAGACCAAGGGACCGGAGGATCCTTACTTCGATCCGCTCAAAACGCCGATTATCCTGGAGGTTCAGCTCGATGAAGAGACAAAATATCAGCGTGAGATGAAGATTACAGGTATCGTGAAAGAGGACTACGGCAAGGGTTATGAAACCTCGGAGGGTCTGATGGTCAGTACGGCGACCTTGAAGGACATCATCGAAAAGGCGACCGGACAGCCGCAGACAAAAATCACTTACAGCGGCATGAATGTCAAGGTGACGGATATCAGCCTTGTCGCGGATGTGGAGAAGTCGATCAAGGATATGGGCTATAATACCTGGTCGATGTCCAGTATGCGTGAGGAGCTCGAAAAAAGCTCCCGACAGATTCAGCTCCTGCTCGGCGGACTCGGCGCGATCTCGCTCTTTGTTGCGGCGATCGGCATCACGAATACGATGATCATGTCGATTTCCGAAAGAACCAAGGAGATCGGCATCATGAAATCGCTCGGCTGCTACATCCGTGACATCCGCGCACTGTTTCTGATGGAGGCAGGCACGATTGGACTTTTGGGCGGCATCGCGGGCAGTATCGTCAGTTTGATGATCTCGTGGCTCATCGATATCATATCGATCGGACAGGGCTTTACCTGGGATGCGTTCAAGCTGGCAGTATTCGGCGGTGAAAACATCACACGGCTTTCGATCGTGCCGCTGTGGCTGATTCTCTTCGCGATCGTATTCTCCATCTTCATCGGACTGGTATCCGGCTACTATCCGGCAAATAAAGCCGTGAAGATCCCGGCACTGGAAGCGATTAAGAGTGAATAAAGGACCTGTTATAAACAGGAATAGCATACATCATTTAGGCGCAGGCGTGAAAAGGAAATTTTGCGACCTGCGTTTTGATTTGCAAAAAAAGTTTTACAAGAACGAAAATTTTTTTAACGCGATAAGAGATATCGAAACAGAGATATTGTGAGATAAAGCCGCGAAGGTGCACGAGCAGATTTCACTGTCTATGCAACTCACCTTAAAACATTGGAATTCCAAGATTATGAGAAATATGATTCCGAAGCGAGGCTGCAGAGAAAA
>UQMQ01000175.1 GCA_900542245.1 uncultured Eubacteriales bacterium | reverse complement strand
GATGCGTCGGAGATTGATGTGCGCCTTGGTGCCACATGGGTCAATCGGGATTATATCCAGCAGTTCATGGAAGAAACCTTTGAACCGCCGTTCTATCTGCGCCGTAACATTGAAGTGAAATTCTCTCCCATGACGGCAGAGTGGCAGATCACCGGTAAGAGTACACCGAGCCGGAATGATGTCCATGCCTATATGACCTACGGCACCAGCCGTGCCAACGCCTACCGGATTCTGGAGGATACGCTGAATCTGCGGGATATCCGTATCTACGATACCGTGGAGGATGCAGACGGCAAGCAGAAGCGGGTTTTGAATAAAAAAGAGACCACCCTTGCCCAGCAGAAACAGCAGGCCATTAAGGATGCGTTTCAGAACTGGGTGTGGAAAGACCCTTATCGCCGTGCGGAACTGGTGGAAAAGTATAACGAGCTGTTCAACAGTACTCGTCCCCGTGAGTACGATGGTTCTCATATCCGCTTTGGCGGTATGAATCCGGAAATCCGGCTGCGGGAACATCAGCAGAATGCCATTGCCCATGTGCTGTACGGCGGCAACACGCTGCTGGCCCACGAGGTAGGTGCCGGCAAGACCTTCGAGATGGCAGCTTCTGCTATGGAGGCAAAACGGCTGGGACTGTGCCAGAAATCCATGTTCGTTGTTCCGAATCATTTGACCCTTCAGTGGGCCAATGAGTTTCTGCGCCTGTATCCGAGCGCAAAACTGCTGGTGGCAAGCAAAAAGGACTTTGAAACTGCCCGCAGAAAGAAGTTCTGTGCACGAATTGCCACTGGCGATTACGATGCTGTCATCATCGGGCATTCTCAGTTTGAGAAAATCCCGGTGTCCGCAGAACGGCAGGAGAGGATTTTGACTGCCCAGATTGATGAAATCGAAAACGCCATTGCTGAGATGAAATCCCAGAATGGCGAACGTTTCTCCATCAAGCAGATGGAAAAGACCCGGAAAGGATTGGAGGCGAGATTGGAGAAACTCCGGGCAACCGACCGTAAGGACGATGTGATTACCTTTGAGCAGCTGGGCGTAGATCGGCTGTTCGTAGACGAGGCACACGCGTTCAAGAACCTGTTCCTCTACACAAAAATGCGCAATGTCGCAGGCTTATCCACATCGGAAGCGCAGAAATCTTCGGATATGTTTATGAAGTGCCAGTATATGGACGAGTTGACAGGCGGGCGCGGCATCATTTTTGCGACCGGCACCCCGGTCAGCAACAGCATGACGGTGCGCCCGTAAGGGGCTGTAATAATCTTACCTTGAGCAAGTAATAGGGCAAGGTATCAAAGCGGAATAATCCGCACCCTATCGTCATCCGACTTATCCGAAAGGGGAAACCCGACGGGGAGTGTAGCATGTCGGAGGGCACGAAACATGGAAACTTCCAAAGTGTTTGCGTGGTAGTGACGAAAAGTTATGAATAAGGATGAAAGCTAAACTGCCTGAATGACAGTCGGAGATTGGGCAAAATGTTGCTCCATGCGTAAGGAAGTTATACTCGCATGCACTCTGGTGGATATGAGTCGGCCATGCGTACCCACAAGATACCAAGAGTAAATAAGCCATAGGATAATGGAAAACGGCGAACGTCACATCCGAAATCATAGCATGCTTATGTTATTACAGTTCTAAACGGGGATTGCCTACGGTAAAACGCCGAAATATCGGCTATGAGTGCTATGAGAAAAAGCGACTCTGAATATTTACTATGGCAACAGAGTCTCCGTAGTAGTCCGAGGACGGGAAAGCCGTCCACATGGCGAAGGGAGACAGTCTTTCTTCAATACAAATAACAAGGAAAGGTGCGTGAGGCATTATGAGAAGTCCCGAAAATGTATTGAAAAATTTAAGTGAAAAAGCAAAAAACAAAGATTACAGGTACGAGAGATTATACCGTAACCTGTACAATCCAGAGTTCTATCTGCTCGCATACCAGAATATTGCGACCTCTCAGGGGAGCATGACGGCAGGGGCAGATGGACTCACTCTTGATGGTATGAGCATGGAGCGCATTGAAAAACTCATTGCGAAATTAAGAGACCATTCATACCAACCGAACCCAGCAAGGCGTGTCTATATTGCGAAGAAAAATAGCAATAAAAAGCGCCCATTGGGGATTCCGTCAACGGACGATAAACTGTTGCAGGAAGTCGTCCGTATGATATTAGAAGCAATTTATGAGCCGACATTCTCCGATAATTCACATGGTTTTAGACCGAAAAGAAGCTGCCACACAGCATTAAAAGAAATTGTAACGCTGTTTACTGGCGCAAAGTGGATAATCGAGGGAGATATTAAGGCTTGCTTTGACAGCTTCGACCACCATATCACAATACAGCTTCTGAGAAAACGCATAAAAGATGAAGCATTCATATCGCTGATGTGGAAATTTTTGAGGGCAGGATATATGGAACAGTGGACATACCATGAAACGTACTCCGGCAGTCCGCAAGGCTCCGGTGTCAGTCCGATACTTGCAAACATCTACCTAAATGAACTCGATGAGTTTATGGGGAAGATGAAAAAAAGTTTTGACAAAGGCGATACAAGAAACCGTAAAGTCCACAAAAACCATGATAAGGCACGCTGGGCTTATCGGAAAGCGCAGAAAAATCTGGAAACAGAGCGCACAGAAGCAAACCTGACTACATTTAAAGAAGCAAGAAAAGTGATGCTGTCCACGCCGCATTTAGATGAAATGGATAAGAGTTACAAAAGGCTTCAATACAACCGTTACGCTGATGACTTTCTGATTTCGATAACAGGCTCAAAGCAGGATGCCGAAAATATCAAGGAACAGGTGAGGATATTTCTGAAAGACAAGTTAAATCTTACGATGTCAGAGGAGAAAACTCACGTTACCCATTCCTCTGAAAAGGTGCGTTATCTTGGATACGACATAAGAATATCAAGAAGTCAGGATACGAAGCGGACGAAAAAAGGCTTACAACGGGTGTGGCATGGAAAAGTGCAGTTATATATGCCGAAAGAAAAATGGATTGCAAAACTGCATGAATACGGAGCATTTAAAATCAAAAAGGACGAGAACGGCAAAGAGAATTGGAAACCGCTCCACAGAGGGGCGCTTATGCCATTGGATGATGTGGCAATCATCAGCAAGTATAATTCAGAAATCAGGGGTTTGTACAACTATTACAGATTGGCAATCAATGTATGCAATCTGGGAAAATTCCATTCTATCATGCGTTGCAGTTGCCTAAAAACGCTGGCGGCAAAATATAATTCTTCTGTTATGAAGACGTATAAGAAGTACCGCAG
>UQMQ01000174.1 GCA_900542245.1 uncultured Eubacteriales bacterium | reverse complement strand
ACACAGCGATATTTCATGTATAATAAAATTTGGAAAGTATTTGGCTTTCTGGGCAAGATATGTTATACTGTAGATTGTAGTTTCATGTGTAAATGCAAACGATCCATACAAAAGAAAGAGGGTGATTTGTTTGAGTTATTATGATGATTCAGGGCGGCCGGACAGACCGGGCAGCAGCGCCCAAAGCACCGAACAAGTCGTACACAGCAGGCGCGCAAGGCGCATGGAGCGAGAGGCCGAGGAACAAAAGGCTGAACCCAGAGCGCATCGTGCACAAAAAGAACATACAGCCCGCAGACAAAGTACGCAGACCGCATCTGCCGCAAGCGGCGATGACAACGGTCAGAAACACAAAAAAAAGAAAAAGCACAAGCTCAACAAGAAGCAATTCTTGAAGTTTCTCGTATGCATTTTTCTGGCAATGGCTCTGCTCTGCATGACCTACGTCGGCGTCATCATCATGAAGGCACCGAAGATCGAGACGGACAACATCTACAGTCTGCTCTCACAAAGCTCCGTACTTTACGATGACAAGGGGGAAATCATCGATAATGTTTTTGCGGACCAGAACCGTACCATCGTTGAAATCAATCAGATTCCAAAAAATGTACAGAATGCATTCATTGCACTAGAAGATAAAACTTTCGAAACCCACCATGGCTTCAACATTATCCGTATCTTCGGCGCGATCAAGGACGCGCTGCTTGGCGGCGGCTCCATCAGCGGCACCAGTACGATCACACAGCAGCTGGCCAGAAACCTGTATCTGACCGATACGATGCAGGAGCGTTCCCTGTCCCGCAAGATCACCGAGGCTTATTATGCGGTCATTCTCGAAAAGAACCTCAGCAAATCTGAAATTTTGGAAGCATATCTGAACACCGTCAATTTTGGTTCCGGCTACGGCGTACAGACAGCGGCACAGGCATACTTCTCCAAGGATATCGAAGATGTTACACTCTTTGAGGCTGCCGCGCTTGCTGCAATGCCGCAGCTTCCGACCACCTATGCGCTGGTCAAGCAGGTTTCCGTTGATAGTATTACGGAAGATACCGATAACTTAATCAAGAAAAACGGCGACTATGCCTATGTCTGGAACGATACCGCTGCGAGCAGAATCAAGCTATGTCTGAAACTGATGCTGGAGCAGGGCTATATTTCACAGGCTGATTATGACGAGGCCGTACAGACGGAGATCAAGGACGTCGTGAATCCGAACGCAGACGCACTCAATGATGTATCCAATTATTTCGCTGATTACGTCATCACACAGGTCATTCAGGATCTGCAGGATCAGCTTGGCTATGACCACCAAAAAGCGCAACAGATGGTCTATAACGGCGGTCTGCAGATTTACACCACGATGGACTCGCAGGCACAGTCTGTCATTGAGAAAGAATACAAAAAAGACGATAATTTCCCGCAGCCGATCGGCTACTCCAAGGATTCCAAGGGAAATATCAGAAGTAAATCCGGCGGTACCCTGCTCTATGCTTACAGCAACTATATTGAAAGCGATGGTACTTTCAAGCTCAGATCCAGCGAATATCAATGGAACGACGATGGTTCTCTGACTATTTTCGCAGGTAAGCGTCTAGCTATTTACAATACGACTGTCGGCGGAAAGACGGATTACAGTGTAGAACTCAAGAGTATGTACAGCATTAAAAACGGCAAATTTTACTCGATCCCGGGCGGCTACATCAATATTCCGCAGCCTTACAAGAGTCGGGACAAAGATAATAATTTAGTCGTTTCGGCGCAGTTTTTCAAGGATTATCCTGATTTCTTCGAAAAGGACGGCAAGAAGCTTTCAACCAAGGACTTCTCCCTGCGTCAAAAGGTCATCCAGCCGCAATCGGCGATGACGATCGTGGACAACAAGACCGGCGCGATCAAGGCGATGATCGGCGGTCGTAAAACGACCGGCAGAATGCTCTTTAACCGTGCAACTGCAACCAGACAGCCGGGTTCATCGATCAAGCCGGTTGCCGTATACGCCCCTGCCCTGCAGCGTAGCTTTGATCTGCAGGCTGCCGGAGAGACCTTCCCGCTTGTTGACAACGGCTTTGACCAGCAGGGTACGAATCTCTGGGGCGACTATATCACTACTGCCTCCATCGTCGATGACGAACCGACAAGGATCAACGGCAAATACTGGCCTGTCAACTCCTATCGGTCCTACCGCGGTCTGTACACCTTCCGTACCGCACTGCAGCAGTCCGTCAACGTCTGCGCAGTCAAGATCCTTGCACAGGTCGGCGTGGATTACGCTTTCGACATTGCTGAAAGATTTGGGCTCACAACCTTAGTCAAAAAAGGCGACAGCAACGACCTGAACCTCGCCGCGCTCGGTATGGGCGGTCTGACCAAAGGTGTTTCGACCTTAGAAATGGCAAGCGCTTATTCGGTCTTTGTCAATGACGGTAAGCTGAAGAGTTCCACCTGCTATACCAAGGTTACCAATAAGGCCGGCGATATGATCCTTGAACCACAGACGACCGAGAGTGATGTTCTGGACGCAGGCGTCGCCTGGATCATGCGAAACGTGCTGCAGACCGTCGTCTCCGAGGGTATCGGTTCCTACGCGAGAGTATCCGGCGCCAATGTCGGCGGTAAGACCGGTACAACATCCGACAGTTATGATATCTGGTTCGACGGCTTTACCGCGAATTACTCCGCTTCCATCTGGATCGGTACGGACGTCAACATCAAGCTTTCCTCCATGTCGCCGAAGGCTGCGACCCTGTGGGGCAAGATCATGGGACAGATTGACGGCGCGAAAGGCGGTACCTATTCCAAGCGGCCGGGCAATGTAGTCAGCGCGGCGATCGATACCAAGAGCGGCATGCTGGCAGTGGAAGGCGGCTCAGCGACACGTACGGAGTATTTTACCAGCGGTACGCAGCCAAAAGAAGGCGGTACGCTGAAACAAACGGTGGATATCTGTGATGAATCCGGCGAACTGGCAACGCCGTCCTGCGGCAGCACGCACAGTGAAACCGGCATCATGCGTCCGTATATTCCGAACAAAAAAGTACGTGACTACGCCAATGAGCTTCCGCATTACTACTGTCATCTGCACAATCCGAATCCGGAGGTCTATCCTGCGAATCCGAAAAAAGACGTGACCATCGTCGAAGAACCGGAGCAGCCGCCGGATCCCGGTATCATTGATGATCCGGACGATCCGGACTACGACCCGAATCAGCCGCTGCCGGAGCCCGACGAAGATGACGATCCGGCTGTTGATGAAGAATAAAGGCATAAAGACGAAAATATAAACGCGCACCCCTGTCGCAGGACACTGCGCGCGGCAGAAAAAAACGACACCGTACGAACTT
>UQMQ01000173.1 GCA_900542245.1 uncultured Eubacteriales bacterium | reverse complement strand
TATATACAGATTGCGTTAAAAGGAGAAAATGATGCGGTATTTATCCTTGTTATATACAGTTTTCGCTTCCTGCCCCATATCACTTCCTCTTTGGCAGCGAAGCAGGCTGCAGCTCCGATGTCAATCCTTCATTTTAGCGACGATCACCACTGCCGAGAGGATGCACAGACAGCCCAGCAGCGTCCGCACTGAAAAGCTTTCCCGGTATACCAATATGCCGATGATGACGCTCGTGATTGGCTCGAAGGTGCTGAGAATCGCCGCATTCTGCGGTCCGATATATTTGACTCCCGTCTGGTACCCCAGTACGCCGATCAGAGAAGTCGCGCTGGCGAACACAAGTGCAGTTCCCCAGGCCAGCGGTGTCAGCTGCAGCGTGAATCGCTGCGTCGATACAGCCATCACAAAGATCATCGCCGCCGCGACCGCATTCATATAAAAGATCAGCTTGAGCGTTTCGATCTTCTGCAGTCCGCTTCGCCCCAGATAGATCGTATAAAAGGCGTAGGTGATACCGGACAAAAAGGCCAGCGCCATCCCGATCAGGCTGCCGCTGCTCTCCTCGTTATAAAACAGCAGCACGCCGCCAAAGCACAGGGCGACGCAAAGGAGCTTCATCGGACTGACCTTGTCCTTGAGAAAGATCATGCACCCAAGAATGGTAAAGACCGGATACATAAAGTGAATGGTCGTACTCATACCGGAGGGAATGAAATCGTAGGAGGAAAACAACAGCACTGCTGTTCCGCCGTAGCCAAAAACCGTCACAAGCACCGTCTTTGCCAGATCCTCCTTGCTCATTTTCATCGAAACGCCATGTGCCTCCAAGTAAAGATAGAGCACCGGCAGAGATAAAAAGAATCGATAAAATGCCGCAGCCAGCGTATTGCCGCCGCCGGCACAGATTGTCTTTACAAAAAAAGGAATGCACCCAAAGAAAACGGCTGAAACCACCGTCGTCAAAATTCCTTTCGTTCTTGTATCCATAAATCGAACCTCTCCTTGCATTGTCTGTGATTCCTTATGCGAATGATAAGGCTGTGGTAATGCTATGATCAGCTTCCAAAAAGACACCCCGGCAGGCAAGCCGAAGTGTCTTTTGTGATCGTCATTGTCATTTTCTATTCCTACAGCTAGAACTCCGCTGTCTTTGGTGTTCTCGGGAACGGCAGGACGTCTCTGATGTTCTGTACTCCGGTGACGTACATAATGATACGCTCAAAGCCCAGACCGTAGCCCGCATGCTTGACCCCGCCGAACTTGCGGAGATTGCAGTACCACCAGTAATCCTCCTTGTTGAGACCCATTTCGTCCATTCTCTGCTCCAGTACATCGAGTCGTTCTTCTCTCTGGGAGCCGCCGATGATCTCGCCGACGCCCGGCACCAGAAGGTCCGCGGCTGCAACCGTCTTGCCGTCGTCGTTCAGGCGCATGTAGAACGCCTTGATATCCTTCGGATAATCGGTCACGAATACCGGCTTTTTGAAAATCTCCTCGGTCAGATATCTTTCGTGCTCGGTCTGCAGGTCGATGCCCCATGCCACCGGATACTGGAATTCCTTGCCCGACTTTTGCAGGAGCTCCACAGCCTCCGTATAGGTCACTCTGCCGAAGTCGGCATTTACGATATTGTCCAGTCTCGCAAGCAGCGTCTTATCCACGAACGAGTTGAAGAACTGCATCTCCTCCGGCGCCTTTTCGAGCAGGTAATTGATGATATATTTAATCATCGCCTCAGCCACCTCCAGATAGTCGTCCAGCTCTGCGAACGCCATTTCCGGCTCGATCATCCAGAATTCGGACGCATGGCGCGCCGTATTGGAATTCTCCGCGCGGAAGGTCGGTCCGAAGGTGTAGACATTGCGGAACGCCAGCGCGAAAATCTCCGCCTCCAGCTGTCCCGATACCGTCAGACTCGTCTTTTTGCCGAAGAAGTCCTGACTGTAGTCGATCTGGCCATCCTCTGTCCGCGGCAGATTGTCGAGATCCAGCGTCGTTACCTGGAACATCTCGCCTGCGCCCTCTGCGTCACTGGCTGTGATCTCAGGAGTATGCACATAGACGAAGTCCTGATCCTGAAAGAACTTGTGGATCGCATAAGCGACCAGCGAGCGAACGCGGAACACCGCACTGAACATATTCGTTCTCGGACGCAGATAGCCGATCTCCCTGAGGAATTCCATCGAATGGCGCTTCGGCTGCAGCGGGTAGTCCGGTGTGGATGTGCCCTCTACACGCACCTGTTTCGCCTTGATTTCAAATGGCTGCTTCGCGTTCGGTGTCAGCACCACCTCGCCGACGACAGCCAGCGCGGAGCCGACATAGGACTTCGCGATTTCTTCGTAGTTGTCAAGAAACGCCTCTTCATATACGACCTGTACGGATTTAAAGAACGTACCATCGTTCAGTTCAATAAAACCGAACTTATTGGAATTTCTGTTATTTCTGACCCAGCCCTTGATCAGGACCTCCTGCCCTGCATACGCATCGGTGTCGCGGAATAACGCTCTGAGTGTGATCTCTTTCATCTGTATCCTAACCTCTTCATTATCATAAATTCTTCCTGTGCGCCCGCCCCTCGCAGCAACGGGCGCCGTAACCTTTATTATATACGCACCGCTCCGCGGAAGTCAATGGGATTTCAGTGATTTTCACAGTTTTCTGTAGGTTTACAATGTCAAACAAACATCTGCATACTTAGAGCGCTGCGATCTCCTCCGGCGTCAAGCCGGTGAGCTCGGCTATCATTGCAATCTTCAGACCCTTATCTTTCATCGACTTCGCGATCTCACGTTTCTCCTGTGCCGCGCACTGTGCTGCGCCGCGTGTGCATCATAATTCCATAACATATCATGCAAAAAGTCTGCACCGCAGCGCAGACTTTTTGCTTTTGCTATTCAGCTTTTATTTACTCCAAACTCTAGCCGCATACCTACACTGCTTCAGCGCAGTCTTCGCAGCCAGCTTACCGTTTTCGTCGTAAACTCTTACCTGAACCTTATAGAAGTATTTCATTCCCTTCTTACCGCTTGTGTTGGTGTAAGAAGCAGTTTTTTTCGTGACGGCTGCCTTGTAGCCTGCGGCTTTCTTGGTCGAACGATAGAAACGGTACTTTACGGTATAGCCCGCATCTTTGAGCTCTTTGATGATCGCCTTGTCCTGCTTGTCGAGGCTGACGGTGACTTTGACGTTCTTCTTCGCCGTCTTGGCAGAACGTGCCACCGGTGTCAGTTTAACAGTAAGTGTCTTTACATCAACTGCCGGTTCTTCCTTGACTTCCAATCCCAGCTCATCTGCATCGACGAGTGCAAAGGTCGAGAAATGCGGCGTGGTAAATTCGAAGTACTTCTTGCCGCCGATGGTCAGGACTTTGCCTGCCAGCTGTTC
>UQMQ01000172.1 GCA_900542245.1 uncultured Eubacteriales bacterium | reverse complement strand
GCGGTTTATTATAGCTGGTAGTGTATAAGCGTGGGTTCATCATATTTGGTGTGGTATCTTTAACTATGGGAAACTCCGCATTCCCCTTTTGAAAGGCTCAGCCGCTCGGCTTCTATTCTCTTGGCTCTTTTATTCTAACATATTTCCTCAAAAAGAACAAGTGTTCTTTTTATTCAAAAGACGTTATTTCGGCAGGAAAACCGAAAAGCAGCTGCCTGCGCCCGGCTTCGATTGCAGACGCAGATAGCCGTCCTCTTTTTCGATGATTTCCCGGGCAAGATAGAGCCCGATACCCACGCCCTTTTCATCAGAAACTGTCTGCGAACGGTAAAATCTCCCGAAGATCTGTGCCTGCTCTGCCTCTGCGATTCCCATACCGTTATCTGTCACATCAATACGCACAAACATTTCGTAAGCGGTTGCTGTAAGCCGTATATGACCACCCGTCTCCGTATATTTGATCGCATTATCGATAAGATTCCCGACCGCTTCCAGCGTCCATTTACGGTCAAAGCGGGCAGAAAGCGCATGCTCCGGCTGCATCAATTCGAGCGTTCTGCCTGCTGCCGCCGCCTTTCCCGCATAGGTTTCGTAAAGCTCCGCAAGCAGCTGTCCAATATCGCCGCGCTGCGGACGCAGCTGAATCACATGGTTTTCCAGTCTGGAGGTCTTGACCAAAGAAGCAATCAAAAAAGAAAGTTTCTCTGCCTGCACCGCGGTTTTCCCTGCCAGCTCCCGCTCGTGAGCGCCGAGCGTTTCCGATTCCGCGAGCAGCTGCGTATACAGCAGCACGTTTACAAGCGGAGTCTGGGTCTGATGCGAAATGTCGCCGATCAGGCGGTTGATATTTTCCCGTTCCGTTTCCAGCGCGCGTTTCTGTGCTTCCTGTTTTGACAAATAGCGGTACATCTTCGATTCCAGTTTGGATAATTGCTGCTCCGAAAAATCATGCTCCGCGAAGCTGCCGTCAATTGCCGCATCCAGCATTTCATCCATCTTTTGCAGCGCCCCGGAAACTTTATGATATACAAAGAAAGCAGCAGACAAAGCTACTGCCGTTATCAACGCTAAAATAATCGTGCTCGTCATGGTTCCTGCGTCCTTTCTTCCCAGACATAGCCGATGCCGTAAACCGTCCGCACCGGAATCCCCGGCAGCTTTTCACGCAATCTGCGCATGGTGACCGATAACGCATTGGCGTCCACATATTCCGTACCGTCCGGCCAAATGCGCGCGAGCAGATATTCCCGCCGCAACGTCTGTCCGCGGTTTATGACCAAAATTCGCAGCAGTCTCTGCTCTGTCTTAGACAGCTCGACCCGATCGCCAGCAGCTGTAAAACACATCGCTTCGAAGTCAAAATTAAACACGCTGTCGCTGTACTGCCATGCGTTGTTTTTCTTTGTTCTGCCGTTTCCTATGCTGCATTTCTGATTGGCATTCTCTTCGCTGCTTATCTGTACCCGCAAGCCTGTATCCCCACTATGGTTTCCGACCTCCCGGTCGCGCAGAACAGCCGCCACGCGCGCCCGCAGGATCGCCAGTGAAAACGGCTTGGTAATATAGTCGGAAGCACCGCTTTCCAAGCCCGCAACCACATCAATCTCCATATCGTTGGCAGTCAGAAAAATCACCGGTACCTCGCTGTCTTTTTTTAATTCACGGCAAAAATCCAGCCCGCTGCCATCCGGCAGATTGATATCCAGCAGCACAAGGTCAGGGTGACTGTCCGCAAGCAAGCGGCGTGCCTCTGCCAGATGATAGGCCTGCACGATCTCATAACCGCCCAGCGTCATCGCAATGCCGTTATTTAAGGTTTTATCATCTTCTACAATCAGAATCTTCATTTTTTACTTGTCTCTCACCAAAGCAGCAGATTCAGCAGCGCGTCACAAGCTGGACTGATGATCTTCGACGGAATATTAAAAATGATCAGGACCAGTAGGATCGGTTGCCCGTACTGATAGATTTTCCAATACCAGTCGTAACGCTCCAAATGAAAGATCTGTGTCACAACGCCGAAACCGTCCAACGGCGGTACCGGGATTAGATTAAATATCATCAGAACCAGATTGATATAGACCACATAAAGCATCAGCTGCAGTAAAATCTGCCCTGCCCCTTGATAAAAATCATAACTTATCGTATTTGCTGCCAAGCGGAAAAGCAGCGCGAATACAACTGCCATAATCAGGTTTGTCGTCACGCCTGCCAGCGAAACCAGCAGTTCTCCGCCTCTGCGATTTTTATAATATCTCGGATCGATCTCTACCGGGACGCCCCAGCCGAAGCCGATAAACAGCAGCGTGATAAACCCAATGGGGTCAATATGCGCCAACGGATTGAGGGTCACTCTGCCCTGCAGCTTGGGGGTCGGATCGCCGAGCTTATACGAAACAAGCGCGTGCGCCGCTTCGTGAAAAGACAAGCCGATGATGATGCCCGGCAGGATCAGCAGCTCGTCTCCGCTGCCCACGCAGTCGAGGCAGAGGACGGGCTTCTCCTTGGCGCTCGGATAGCGCTTGCGGAATCCCTTGGCGCCCCGCATATTGTCGCTGCCGCCGTCCAGAAAGAGGAAGCAGACGTCGTTGCGGTAGCGCGGCGTGAGCTGCTCGGCGGTGCGGAGCAGCGCCGCCACGCCGGAGGTGTTGGCGTTGACATTGTTCTTCTCCGACGGGCCGTATTTGAGATACGCCAGCGCGCCGATCAGCAGCACGAGAAAGAGCGGCAGCGTCAGGTTCGGAAGGCTCAGCGCGAAGGTCACGCCGAGGGAGACCGCGAAGCAGAGCGCAAGCGCCAGCACGGGCGTGAGCGCCTGATAGAGCAGATAGGTCACCGGCCGCGTCGGGCAGAGGATCGCCGGCAGCGGCTCGCGCAGCGGCGTATCGTAGTGCGCGGCATAGAGGATGCTCGCCCGCTCGGGATCGCCCGCGATGACGTTCACCGCCTTGCCGCAGTCGTTGAGCTTTGCGTCGTAGCCGAGCGCGCGCAGCTGCCCCATGAGGTAGGTGCGCATATTTTCTTTTTCCTGTGCCTTGCGCCGCACGGGATAGTCCCGCGTGATGCGCTGCGCGTACTGGTCCATCGGCAGCGGTTCTCCTTATGGTAATGCCATACGGCGAAAAATGCAATTCTTTTTTACGTTAAAGCGAATCAAAACGAAGAATTCACAGCGCGCTGCGGAACGCGTCCGCCGCGCTCAGCAGCGCCTCCGCGCCGCGCAGCTGCGTTTCGGTCGCCGCCGCGCCGCCGGTCAGCCGCGCAAGCTCCGCGCAGCGCTGTGCGCGGTCAAGCTCCACGACGCGCGTGAAGGTGCGTCCGTTCTCCTCGCCCTTCTCGACGGAAAAGTGCGTGTCCGCCATCGCGGCGAGCTGCGGCAGATGCGTCACGCAGAGCACCTGACGC
>UQMQ01000171.1 GCA_900542245.1 uncultured Eubacteriales bacterium | reverse complement strand
AAAGCACCTTGCGAAGCGGCGCTTATGGGCGAGTGCCACGTGCGCGTAGAAATCTCTGATTTCGTTATGCCCACTCTTGTCCTGTTTTGACAGTCCGCATCGGTGCACATAGCTCGACGCTTCTATACAAAACGCTCCGCTGCGCAGCTGCCGCGGCGCTTATCCGCGCTTTGCCGCGGGTGCGTACGGAATATAGGTTCCCAATCTTCCGTTTACGATTTCGTTGTTTCGCACCGCGACCTCTCCGTTCAGCAGCACGTAGGAAATTCCTTCCGGCGGCAGTGTCGGTTCCTCAAAGGTCGCCCGGTCGATGATCGTGTTCTCGTCGAAAATCACAAGATCCGCGTCATAACCCTCCTTCACTTCGCCCTTATGCGTCAAATTCACGCGCTGTGCCGGAAGCAGCGTCATCTTCTTCAACGCATCCATGAGACTCATCACCTTGCGCTCTCTGACATAACGTCCCAAAATTCTCGGGAAGGTTCCCGCGCCGCGCGGATGTCCCGCCTGCTCAATGAACCCGCAGTCACTGCCTACCATGACATAAGGCTGCGTGTATGCCATGTCGATTTCTTCTTCATTCATCACGAATGCGACAACATACATATCCGGCTCTTCTTCGCGCAGTTTTTCAAACAGCTCCTTCGTGCAGCGCTGATTCTTGTACGGTCCTGCGGTGATCATCAGATCGCTGTAATCCCACTTGGAAAAGGACTCTTCATCAAAAACCGCCGTCCCGATTCCCGTGCAGAACGCGTGATAAGGGTAACAGTCCGACATGATGTCCACGCCCTCGGCTCTGGCTTTATCCAAAACATCCAGCGTATCTCGCATGTAGCCGACCGCGCTGCAGCTTCCGATATGGGACATCTGCACCTTGTATCCCGAACGCTTGCTGAGTTCCACCACCTCCTCGGTAGAGGCCGCCGCGCAAGGTCCGTCGCTTCTAAAATGTACCGAAACGATGTAATCCTTCTCATCAAACGCTGTCAGCAAATCCAGGGTTTCCTCGAGCGTAACTCCCGGCGCGTACTCAAAGCCGCAGGAAAGTCCCACCGGCGCGTAGGGCAGACTGTTCTTCACGATTTCCTTCATTTTTTCCAGCTGCTCCGGCGTAGACGGCACATAGCGATCATCCGCGCCGACCATCTGACGCAGCGTATTCTGTCCGAGGAACATCATATAGTTCGTCGGACTTCCGTTCTTCTTTAAGCGTTCGGCAAAATGCGGCAGATCCTCAAATGTATCACCGCAATTTCCGGCGATTTTGGTGGTAACCCCCATCTTGAGACAGCATTCTGACGTAAAGAAATTCCCCTCCGGCGAATCCTCATGCGCATGGATATCCACAAATCCTGCTGAAACGATCTGCTCTTTCGCATCGATGGTTTCCGCGCTCTCCTCCGTGATTGCTCCACGCTCCCTGATTTTTTCAATTTTCCCGTCACGAATCAAAAGATCAACCTCTCTGAGGCAATCCTTCTCGTAGTCAGGAATGCGGGCATTTACGATTTTTAAGTCACGCATCTGCTTTTCTCTCCTTCCTCCTATCACAAATCAAAACGTAAGCTCTCCGGCAAAATGACAAGCCGCGAAGTGGTCATCCCCGACAGTCTTCATTTCCGGTCTTTGCTCTTTGCAGATTTCCTTGCAGAATTTACATCTGCTGGCGAATGCACAGCCCTTTCCGTCTCCGACAAGGCTCGGCATCTCACCGCTAAGCAGATTTTTTTTACGGTTGCGAAATTTTGGATGCAATGGCGGCACTGAGGACATCAAGCCAAAAGTATACGGATGTCGATAATGCGCGTACACCTGCTCTGTGCTGCCAATCTCCATGATTTGCCCGCCATACATCACACAAATACGGTCACTCATATATCTGACCACGGACAGATTGTGCGTGATGAACAAATAAGTCATATGGTAATCGCCCTGCAGCTTCAAGAGCTCGTTCAGCGTCTGCGCCTGTACCGACACATCCAGCGCACTGGTCGGCTCGTCTAAGACCAACAGCGCCGGTTGGAGCATGATTGCTCTGGCAATGCTCACACGCTGCTGCTGCCCGCCGGATAATTCGTGCGGAAAACGTTCCAAAAGCTCATGACCGATATTGATTCTCTCCGCGGTTTCGTAGATCAGCTTCTTCGCTTCTTCCTTGGAAAGTCCATGTACCTCCAGCGGTCTTTCCAAGGAGCGATAGATGCTCGTTCTCGGATTCAGCGAGGAGGCAGGATCCTGGAACACCGCGCCGATCTGCTTGCGCAGCTCCTTCTGTTCTTTTTTGTTCCACATATCCTTGCCACCGATATAGACGGTGCTTTCCGTCGGCGGCAGCAAGCCCAAAATAATCTTGGCAAGCGTCGTTTTGCCGCTGCCGCTTTCACCTACAAGACCGAGGGTTTCTCCCTTATAAATCTTCAGGCTGACATCATCGACAGCTCTGACTGCAGCGCCTTTTTTGCTGTTTCGCAACGGGAAATATTTTTTCAGATGCTCAATCTGAATCAGGATTTCTTTTTCACTACTCATCTTCCAAACCTCCGTCCATCAGCAAGCAGGCGCATAAGTGTCCCCCAGAAATTTCCTTGAGCTGCGGCTTCTGCTGATAACAAATTTTCTTTGCATACGGACAGCGCTCCGCAAAGTTGCACCCCGGTTTTTCCTCGGCAAGATTCGGTACATTGCCGCGAATCGTCTCCAGACGTCCTTCCGCTTTCGTAATGGTCGGAAGCGCTTTCATCAAAAGACGCGTATATGGATGCGTCGGGTGATCGAAGATCTCAAAGACCTCCCCGACTTCAATCAGATTGCCCGCGTACATGACGCCTACTCGGTCCGCAATATCGGCAACAATGCCAAAGTCATGCGTGATGATCAGAATCGAAGAATCATATTTTCTCCGCAATTCATTCATGAGTTCGATAATACCGGCCTGAATCGTTACATCCAAAGCCGTCGTCGGCTCATCGGCAATCAAAAGCTGCGGATTTCTGCAAAGCATCATACCGATCATAACGCGCTGCCGCATACCGCCGGAAATCTCATGTGGATAAGTTTTCATCCGATCCTCTACATCAGATATTTTGACATCTCGCAGCATATCGCAAGCCAGCTGATAGGCCTCCTTTTTATCCATTTTGTCAACTAAAAGGCCCTCTGTCATCTGATAGCCTACAGTGTAGACCGGATTCAAAGAATCCAGAGGATTCTGGAGGATGATACCTATTTTTTTGCCTCTGACCTCTGTCATTTCATCGGCGCTCAGCTTCAACAAATCCTTGCCGTCAAAATGAATCGCGCCGCCCGCAATCCTGCCGGGCTTCTTGATCAGTTGCATGATGCCCATGGCTGTCGTCGATTTACCGCAGCCGGACTCACCGACCAGCGCAAAGACTTCTCCTTTTTTGATATCAAAGCTGACATGGTCTACCGCGTGTACCGTTCCGGCAGAAG
>UQMQ01000170.1 GCA_900542245.1 uncultured Eubacteriales bacterium | reverse complement strand
CCCAGCGCCTTGCTGCAAACCAGCATGGCGGCCTTGTCCAGCTTTCTCCCGGCCTCATCCTTGCGGCAGGTGTATACCTCGCTTTGGTAACGCCGCCCCGTGCCGCGGTTAACCTTGTCATACGGGATGTCCTCGATGGCCCTGGCATGAGCCTTGTAGATGGCCGTGGCATACTCCGCCCGGTAGCCGTGGATATCGGCGCTGGTGTGGATGTGCTGCCAGACCTTTTCCTCTGCCGGCGTGTCCGCGATCCGCTCCACGATCTGATCCGCGTGCTTGCCGATGATCGGACTGAGACGCTCCCGTCCGCCCTTGCCGTTGCGAACATGGATAAAGGACTGCGCCTCCGGAAACAGCTGCGTGTCCCGGAGGATCTCAAGACGCCGCGCAACGCTCGGCGCTTGCTGCTCCTTGGGGATCGCCTCCAGTTCAGCAAGCTCTGCTTCGATCTGCTCCCTGGAAACCAGATCCTTTCCCCGCAGTTCCTGCAATTCTCTTCGCCGCAGGCCGGTCCCGCGGCAAAATTTTATCAGTTCATCATTGTTCGTCTTTGAGAAGTGTTTGTCCCGCACCCGGTCTCCGCGGCTTCGTTTAATATCCTGCCGGTTTCTTTTCGGCGGGTCAAAGTATGCCTCGTCATCCGGAGAGATCCCGTACAGCTTTCCCAGCGCCTTTGCCTCCAGCTGCACCGTCCATGCGGAGAGGCCCTGATCCACTCTGCTCTGCAGCCACTCGTTGACATACTTCTTTGCATTCTTCAAGGTGGTGCACTCAGGATGCTTCTCCTTGATGTATCCCAAAAAATATTTGATGTGCTTCCAGTAGTTTTTATAGGTGGCGTGAGAAAATATTTTATTCTTCGCCGTGCCGGTGGCCATTGCCTCTTTTTTGCTCTCGCCGAATGCCAGCATCCCTGTCAGCCGGTCATAGGCTTGCTGATGCAGGTCCTTGGAATATGTTTTGTTTCTGCGTCCCATTCCGGCCTCCTGTCTGTTTATTTTTTAAATCTATTTTTCACTTTACAGAGTTCTTCTGCTCGTTTGTTTCGTCTGTTAAAGCCAGGGGCCGCCTCATGCCAGCTCCATTTGGAATCTCGACAATCGGCAATACACTTTTTTTACCTGCTTATGTGTGCAGTTTATAGGAATCGCTCCCCAACACTTTTTTCTTGCTTATGTGTGCAGCCCTTTTTCGTTTCTACGGCAGTTAGGGTTCTGTCGGCCTCTTTCGTAGAGTGAGGCGTCTCTCCGGGAGATTTACAGCATCCCGGCTGCTATCACATAGGGTGGATTGGGACAGATACGTTTTACTTACCGACACTTTCACGAAGATTACTCATGCCGGGTCCGTGGCGCACTTTTCCATTTCACAACGGTTACTGCGGCGAGCCCATGCGCCATAAAGGTGTACCAGACCTGGTGCGGCTCCTGAATCATAATCTGAACTAAGCACAGTTTATCATATATCGCAGAGAAGGTCAAGGAAAATTTCATACTTTCATAAGATAACGGTTTACCCGTTCCCAATTAGCGCTCGCGAATTTGATGAGAAAAAGGCTGCCAAGACGCGGTTGGGCGGAGGCGGAAGATAGACGCCCGCCTCTTTTTTTGTGGAGACTTTTGGTTCATCCGAGGCATTGATCGGGAGTTTTTTCGGCTCAGCTGCTGTCTGTCAGCCCCATGGACGGACGCTTTTAGAGGATGAAATTCAGCCGCATTTGCCATCATATTGCCGCCCACTAAGGCAGCAATGCGGCAGGATTCAGCCTGAAATGCGACTTGAAATTGAGACCAATAAGCGCCGTCACCACCGCCCAAGCAGGGCAGCAGATGCGTGTTTCTTCTTCATTTTCTGAGTGGAAAAGATTCAAAGAGCGCTCCGTTCATTCTCAATTTTCCTCCGCTTTTCGTGACCGTGGAGCACCAAGATGGGGGAGAACTCCGCAGTTGAATTGCATCAAACTCAGTCAGGAGTACTCAAAAAAAGAGACGGCAGAATGTGTTTTTTGCTCACGCAGGACGCGCTTTGCGACTCGCGTGGAACACATTCCGCCATCTTTTTTCTTTCGTAAAAGGGCCGATAAATAAACTTTTCCGATAAGAATTTGGATGCTTTCAGTCGTCTTTGTAGAGCGTAAAGCTGTTGACTTCAAAGATAAAAATGCCGGTTGCGAGGGCGGAATTATCAGAAAAAAGCCGCCATCGTTGGCGCGCTTGAACGGAAATTCCGCAGCATTTTTATCAGCAACAGCAGCTTGCATATTGCACGTGCAAGCAGCCGCAGATGCGTCGCTCATCAACCGAGCTGCGCAGATCGCACAGCTTCATTCCGCTGAAAGCAGCGTCAATTCCGGTGAAAAACTGGCTGGGTTCTACGAAGAACTCACTCAAAGAACAGAGCCGAAATTCGTAAAAACGAGTTCAGTTTTCCTCGAAACCGACGATATTTTTCGTGCGTGTTTTGCAATAACTCATCTCCAAAAACAGGGGACTGCCGCGTCAGAACCGTCGAATAATTTGCGATTTCTCATCAAAAAAAGCGGCGAACACGCCGCCGGAAACGCTCGAAAAATTTGAAAACGCACATCTCATTTATATCAATTTTATTTGCCAGTGAGCTTACAGAAGTACGAATTGCATTGCCGTTTGCTATTGCTGACGGCCTTTGTCTGCCGCACGCAGCAGCGCCGCCGCTTGATTGTGATCGCGCAATCTTTCTACAAGGAGCGTGTCAGCGCTCTGGCGGATGTCGGAGGTGTGAAGGTGTTCCGGGCGCCTTCCGGATACGGCACTGTCGAACTGACCATCGTGGACAGTGAGTGGTCTGTCCATTCCTCTACGATGATTTATGCAACCGGATTAAAAGGTGATGTTTGGCAAGCCCTATTAAATAGGGTATCCTACATACAAAAAGATGGAGTAAAGTTATCATTGGCAAAATAAAAAGGGAAGCGGCATACGCCACTTCCCAAGGATCTCAAATCTCGTTAAAATGTGGTTTGACAAAAAAACACTTCCGATGAGAGGAGTTCCGAAGTTATGATAGACCGCGTAGGATAACTGAAAGAATGCGGTGTTTGTCGTAGAGAAACCGAGGCGGTATAACAGGTCATATACTTCGGCAATATCCGTTATGTCGTTCATGCAGCATCTGTCCCCTCCAATGCTTGAACCTGTTTCATAAACTGCTGAATCAGCACACGCTGCGCATCCGCCTCCAGCATAGAAAAGAGAAACAGCAAGGTCGGGGCGGAGGCGGCGTACTTCCCACGTTCCAAGTCGCTATATGCGCGGCTGGAAATGCGAAGCTGCTCTGCCATGGCTTCCTGCGTCAGCGACTTCTGCTGCCGCAGGGAATACAGTTCCTTGGAGAGAAGCTCTTCGAGTAGCGCCTGGTATGGTTTCATTCAGAAAACCTCCATAGTTAAATTGACTATGGAGATTTTATGTCGAAATGAAGTTCACTTCCACGAAG
>UQMQ01000169.1 GCA_900542245.1 uncultured Eubacteriales bacterium | reverse complement strand
AAGCCTTTTGTTAAATCAAAGTAAAACCACGCGTTGGACGCGTGGCTGTTTTGTCTTCTTCATCACTAAAGTTTCATCGTGATTTCCATGTTATTTTCGGCATGCGCACTTAAAGCACCGCGTCACTGCCCAGATTTTTATTTTTTGCCAGGTCCAGTGCAGCCTTGCCTGCCGCGATATCCAAAAGCGCCATACCGGTCGCGTCATAAATCGTAATCTGCTCGTCCGAAGTCCTTCCCGGTACCTTTTGCAGAATCAGATCGCCGATCTCGCCGGCAATGTCTTCACGGCTAATGATTCCTTTTTTGAGTGGAATTTCCGTTTCTCCGGCTTCCACGCAGTGCACCATATCGTCCACGAAGATGACCGCGCCGCGATAGATTTCCGGATCGATCTCTTCCTTACCCTCGGCATCCGCGCCGATACAGGACAGGTGTGTGCCCGGACGTACCCATTCCTTGCGGATCACCGGCGCTTTGGACGGCGTCACCGTGATGATCACATCCGCCTGCGGTACTGCTTCTTCCAGCTTGCTGTTGGCTTCCAAGGTCACGTCGGATGCGTCGATGCCGAATTCCTCCGCCAGACGCTTCGGCAGTGCTTCTATGAAACGCTCCGCGTTCTGCGGATCCAGCATATCGGCAACCAGTATTTTTTTGAGACCCGGGAAAAGCGTCAGCATGGCCGCGATCTGGAAAGCCGCCTGATTCCCCGCGCCCAGTACGAATAAGGTCTCAGATTCCGGCCGTGCCAGATACTTCGCGCCGATCGCCCCTGCCGCGCCGGTTCTAAGGCCCGTGATGTAGCCGCCGTCTAGGATCCCGATCGGCAGACCGTTGGTCGCGTCAAAGACCACGATCACCCCAACAAGATCCGGCAGTCCCTTTTCCTTGTTCGCACCGAACCAAGACACGGTCTTGTGCCCGAAGACCTTCGCGCCTTTGAGATAGCCGGACTTGATATCCATATCCGCGTGACCCGGATCGAATTCATAGAAGGTCGTTGGCCATACCACCGTGTCCCCCTCGCTCTTCAGCTTGTACACTTCCTCGACACACTGAATGACAGGCTGCATCTCGATGACCTGCATGATGTCCTCTTTGCTGAGTATTTTGACGTTAAACATAATTGCTCATTTCTTTTACGCTCAGGCCACCTCCTGCATGCGGCAAGCCGCAATGCATGCACAGCCCGATCCTTGTGAAAACAAAAAGCACCAAACCGGATTCCTCTGCTGCATTATTTTCCAAACAGCGCCATGCGCTCGATCCGCGCAAAGGCTTCTTCGATGACGGCCTTGTCTACCGTGCAGGCCATGCGCAGATAGCCCTCACCGCAGGCGCCGAACGCATTGCCCGGCAGCATTAAAACATGTGCTTCCTGCAGGATACGCGCGGCGACCTCTTCGGAGGTCAATCCGGTTTTTTTGATATTGATGAACAGATAAAAACTGCCCTTTGGCGGATAGATCACATGCATCTTCGGGATCCGGTTGATGCACGCCGCCGCAAAAAACATGCGCTCCCGGAACGTCTCCACCAGCGCGGGCTGGACTTCCTCCCGATGCTGCAGCGCGTACAAAGCAGCGCGCTGCGACATGGACGGCGCCGTAAACACCACGTTCTCATTGATCTGCTGCACGACACGGATGATCGGCTGCGGCGCAACGATGCATCCGACCCGCCAGCCTGTCATCACAAAGTCCTTCGAAAAGCTGTTCAGCGTGATCGTGCGCTCCGCCATGCCCGGCAGGCTCGCGAACGGCACAAACGGGTGTTGGTAACTGTACGCCGTATAGATCTCATCGCTGATGACGATCAGATCATAAGCTTCGGCAATGCGCGCGATCTCCCGCATGGTTTCTGTCGTTAAGCAGTTTCCGGTCGGGTTGTTCGGTGAATTGATGACCAGCGCCTTGGTCCGCTCGGTGATCAGGTTTTCGAGCCTTTCAACATTCACCTGAAAGTCTTCCTCCTCATAGGTCGCCAGTTCCACCGGAATGCCGCGCGCCAGCTCCACCTGCTGCGGATACGGCGTGAAATACGGCGCCTGCAGGATCACCTCGTCACCGTCGTCGAGAATGGCTTCCAATGCCAGATACATGCCCAGACAAGCCGAAGCCGTTACAAATACCTCTTCGTCGCGCACCGGCATACCGAAATTCTTTTCATAATAGCGGCAGATCTCTGCCCGCAACTCCGGGTCGCCGCGAAAATCTGTGTATTTGGTATGTCCGGCCTTCGCATCGCGGAACGCTGCTTCGATGATCGGCTCCGGCGTAGTCATATCCGGATCCCCCAAGCTCAGATTGATCACATCGTCAAAGCTTTTCGCCATCTCATCCGACTGTCCCATGGCCGTGGACTGATCTTTCCAATATCGTTTGGCAATAAATTTATGTTTCATCGCCCGCTCTCCTTATTGTCACATTTTGTCTGCATACTTTTGCCTGCATGTCTGCACACGTTTACCGGTATGCTCTAGTTCTCTCTTAAAAATTCCGCGAATTTTTCCAGTCCCTGCGCCAGCAGCTTGGAGTCGAACGCGTAACCGATCCGCACGCAGCCCTCCATCTCGAAACACGAACCCGGCGTAAACAGCAGTCCCTTTTCACGGATCAGACTCACGCACAGGTCGTAGGACGGAATGTCCTTATCGTAATATACCAGCGCGGTCGTGCCTGCTACCGGCTTCACATAGTGGACGCCCTCGGTCTCCTGTACCCACTTGTCGAGGATCTCGCGGTTCTTCAAAAGGATCGCGCGGTTCCGTTCAAAGATCTTTTCCTTATGCGCAAGCGCCAATCCCGCCAGCATATCATCCAGCACACCGCAGCTGATCGTATCGTAGTCTCTGCGCTCGTGGATCTGGTGAATCACATCCATATCGCGCGTCGCGATCCAGCCCATACGCAGTCCGGCCAGAGAAAAGATTTTCGACATGCTGCCGACTGAGATGCCTTTTTCATAAAGATCGACAATGGAGTGCATATAGCTTCCGTCTTCGGAAATCCCCCTGTAAACCTCGTCACAGAGGATATACGCATCCACGCTTCTGGCGATCTCGATCATCGCTTCCATCTCCGCTTTTGGAATCCAGGAACCGGTCGGATTGTCCGGATTGTTAAGCGTGATCATCTTGGTGTTTTCGTCTACAAGAGACTTCAGCTCCTCGATGTCCGGCAGGAAATTGTTCTCCGGCCGCAGCTGCAGAATCCGCACCTCCGCGCCGATGGATTCCGGGATCGAATAATGTTGCTGGTAGGTCGGCATCACGCAGACCATATTGTCCTTTGCTTCAATCAGCGTCGTGATGACCTGATTGTTCGCGCCGATCGCGCCGTGTGTCGGTACCACGTTCTCCGGTTTCAGAGCTTCATAAAGTCCGGCAACACCTTCCAGATACTGGGGTGAGCCGAAGATATGACTGTAAGTCAGGCGTGTATTCTTTAAGCCCTTTAGGAATGTATCCGGATCCTCGCCGCACAGGCTCAAAAGTTCCCCGACAGTCAGCGAGTCGATACAGGTCTCTCCCAGATTGTATACCGCGTCATCCTCAAATTCATTCATCCAACGTTCCACTTTAAAAGTTTTGATTTTCATGTTATCAACCACCTTTCCCGTTCAAATCCTGTCGCTGCTCTATATGTCTGTTTAC
>UQMQ01000168.1 GCA_900542245.1 uncultured Eubacteriales bacterium | reverse complement strand
ACAAAAAAACGGCTCTTTTTTCTCATTTTTCCCTGTTTTCTTGTTTTTTTACGTTTTTTTTCGTATTTTTGAAAGTTGGCACGCCTTTTGCTATATATAGGTGCAACAAGGGATGAAACAGAGTATCCCAAAAGAACGAATCAAAAGATGTAAAGAGAAAATGGAGGTAATTATTATGGCTAACAAGAAAGAGCTTTTAGACAACGCATTCAACGAAGCGATCAGCACCGTTCCTTACAATGGTATGGACCCGCAGACTGCAGCAGAAACGATCAAGGTCGCAATGCAAAACATCGCAAAGCGTGACTTTCACGATTTTACAGACGATGAGATCAAAGCAACCATCATCGCGGGATTTGACTCTCTCAAGGAAGTCGGTCAGGACTTTAAGATACAGACCTGGACGATGAAATAGGTCGGCGACCAAAACACAATCCTACTTGCGAACAAGTTAAATTAACAGAAAATAAATAAAGAATGAACTGAAAATCCGAGGTGCCCCATACACCTCGGATTTTCAGTTTTGCGCGCCGGCACCCGATCCCGGTCAAAAGGCAATGCGCTGTATGAAAACGCTGTCCGTCCAAATCGTCATAAACGCGCCGCAAAAGCCCTCGGCAATGTACAGCAGACAAACTGTGTTTCGCGCGGACCATGCGGCAAAGGCAAACCGTGTTTCGCGCGTGCAGGGCGGCGATGGCATCTGCCCGCGCTTTAGAGCTGATGCTTGAGTTTCTTGCGCGCGAGCGTGGTCTGCGGGATATTCAAAAACTCCGCTGCCTTGCGCGTCGTGCCCTCTTTTTTGAGCGCGTAGGCAATCAGCTTTTTTTCCTGCTCATCCATGATCTTGTTGAAATCAAGGCTTTCTTCGCGGCGCACCTCGCGCTTGAGGTCGATCATGCTTTCATTATATACGTTGACATTCAGAAGCTCATCCACCGCGTCCTCACCAATCTGCCGCTCGCGCTCGCTGATGTAAAGACGATGCACTGTATTTTCCAGCTCTCTGACATTGCCGGGCCAGTGATATTCCTCCAGCTTTTGATAAGCCTCCGGCGTGAAGGTTTTTTGAATGCCGTACTTCAAGCTGTAATGGTCGATGAATGCCGCGGCCAGACACGCGATATCCTCCGGACGCTCCCGCAGCGGCGGCACGTTAATACAGCAGATATTCAGACGATAATACAGGTCCTCTCGGAACTTGCCTTCGTTGACCAGCTTTTGCAGCGGAATATTGTTCGCGCAGATCACACGCACGTTGACATTTTTTGGACTGGTTCCGCCGACGCGATAGAAGCTGTTCTCCTGCAGGACACGCAGCAGCTTGGACTGCATGGCAAGCGGCAGGGAGCCGATTTCGTCGAGAAAGAGCGTACCGTTGTTGGCGATTTCAAAATAGCCCTCTTTGCCGCTCGCTGCCGCGCCGGTGAAGGAGCCCTTCTCGTAGCCGAAGAACTCCGACTCGGCGAGATTTTCCTGGATCGTCGCGCAATTGATCTTGACGCAGGGCTGCGAACGCCGCGGGCTGTTCTGCTGCAGTAAATCAAAGACTTTTTCCTTACCGACGCCGGTTTCTCCCTGAATGATGACGTTGCAGTCATACTGCGCTACATTCAGTACCTCCTCGACCATCTGTTCGGTTGCCGGACTCATATAAAGGAAGCCATCGATCTGCTTCGCGGCCATCTGGGTCCGTTCTTCTTTCACGATAGAGGCTTTCCGTGTTTTGATATGGTTGACCCGGGTTTCGGCGTAGAACGCATCCAGATTCGCGAATACAGCCTGCGTACTCACGACCAGCTGCATCGCATAGTCGAAGGTATGCGCGCAGACTCCGTCCAGCGCGTAATTGATGACCTCTTTGCCCAGGCTGTCCGCGATCAGCATGCCTTTGGAATAGGCGTTGCCGATATTCGTGTGGCAAACCAGCCCGCCGGAGCGAACGAGCAGCGCGGCAACGCTTTCGCAGCCCTTGATTTCCTCCAGATTGATCACGACATCCACAGGCTTGTACTGCTGCGCCTCAAATACCCTCTGCGCCGTTTCCAGCGGCAGATTCATCGGCAGGAACATGATGCGGGAGACAAGCCCTCCAATCGCTGCAAGCAGCGCTGTTTCTTCAGCCTGCAGGCTGCCGCCGCGGCTGCTTTCAAACAGACAGGTGATGATCACATCGGGATTGCGATTTTTGAGCATACGCGCGTATAGGATGATTTCTACGAGACTGTTGCCGATGATCACGCAGTTATCCGCCTGCATGGAGGTCAGCATCTCGCTGATTCCCCAAAAGTTTCCTTCTTCGTCCAGCGCGCGCAGCAGGTGCTTGATCTGCCGCGGTTCAAACTGATTGATCTCGCGCAGAAGCGTCGTTTCGAAGCAGATCGCGTAGCCCTTGCAGCGCAGAAGACCGTACTCATAGTCAATGCTCTCAATGGATTCCAGATAACATGGCAGCGCCGTCAGGGTGGTCATGCTGACCACACGGTCGCCGGGCTTCAGCACGCGTTCTCCGTGAAAGTCCCCTGCGATTTCCTCGACAATCCCCGAAAACAGTCCGCCGCTCTCCGTATACGGATTGTGCAGCTTGCCGCGTTCCCCGATGATCTTATATATTTTTTCTTTGATTTTTTCCTCGTCGTATTCGCAGATACTGCAGATCTGCAGGAGGCTGTCCCGCTCCATCGAAATGTAATCGATGGCGACGCGCAGCTCCCGGCTTTGCAGTTCCTTTCGATTATCGACTTTCCACGCGGTAACCGTCAAACTCCCCTTTGGCTCCAGCGCACGCCTCGTCCCGGAATATTTCATGCTTTTGCCCCTCTTTCCTACATATATATGATCGACTTCGCACCATATCTTGATGCGCTGTCTCTAGTAGTATACTATATTTGCCGCGCTTGTCAAGGCGTTTGACCCATTTTTGGTTTTACAAAATCGGTTCAGAACCGTTTTTGGTTCGTTTTAGTGTGTTAAAACACTGCTTCGATTTATATCGTTTTGTATACAAGGTTGAGATTTCAACGTTTGATTTTTTTGTCGATGCTTGGCACACTCCTTGCTATATATTGTATTTGTGAAATAATTATTCTTATCAAACTCAAAGGAGAAAAAGAAATGAAAGGTTTAAAAGCATTTCTCAAATTCGTGCCGGTATTCGTACTGGCAGGGCTGATGATCTTCGGCAAAGGCCACCTCTTTGATGGTCAGGACGCTATGATCGCAGCTCCTCTCGCATTCATCGCAGCAGTTATCATTGCAATGCTGGTGGAAAAGAAAAAATGGCAGGAATGTCTAGATGCCGCGATGGGCTCCGTCAGCAACATCCTCGTTGCCCTGTTCATCCTGATGCTCGCT
Organism: uncultured Eubacteriales bacterium; assembly: GCA_900542245.1. Classification (GTDB taxonomy): domain Bacteria; phylum Bacillota; class Clostridia; order Peptostreptococcales; family Anaerovoracaceae; genus CAG-238. The sequence continues at coordinate 305 of UQMQ01000168.1, read as the reverse complement.
TATGTTATGGCAAACTGCTTCATGAGCTTCGGCGTCGGCGCATCCGTTGTAAACATCGCACTGAAGCTGGGCGTCACTGCGAGAACCGTCGCTTGCGTCGGTCTGGTCTGCACAGGTGTACTGTCCGTTGCGACCGGTACCTCTTGGGGTACGTTCGCAGCCTGCGCACCGATTTTCCTGTGGTTATCCCACATCGTAGGCGGAGATATTTATCTGACTGTCTGCGCGATCGCCGGCGGCGCTTGCTTCGGCGACAACATCGGTCTGATCTCCGATACGACCATCGTATCCTCCGGTATCCAGGG
>UQMQ01000167.1 GCA_900542245.1 uncultured Eubacteriales bacterium | reverse complement strand
CTCAATGCGGAATACCGCATCGCACTTGTGGGTTTTATTTGCTCCTCGCGGGGGCGTATAAGGAAACTGCGTTTGGCTTATATCGTTTGTTTGGTTTTTCTCAATGCGGAATACCTCATCGCTCTTGTAGATTTTATGCATAAACGTTACTACGTCGCTTCTTGTGGCGTTGGTTTTTCCAAGGAAATTGGTCAACAACGGATTAACGAAACTTGTCAAGGCTTCCTCGTCCTTGTCGCCCAAACTCTTTAAGAATCCGCCGTAGATGCTGTTTGAGGTATGTGGAAACAGATAGGAAACCAAGTCAACGGTTTGCACATGCACCTGCTCGCCGCGCGCCCTGACTTTTTCCTCAATCGCGGCGGCGGCCTTGATATGTCCCATACCGAAACGACCGCTTAAAATCAAAATATTCATATCCAAAATCCCCCTTGTTTGTTTTTCCTTTGTTTTTTAGCATAACAGGAAAAAATGAAAAAGTACCGAGCCAAAAAATAAACTTTTTCGAAAGAAAGTTTACGATTTTATGATGCTGCGCTCACCATAGCAGTTCCGTCGTTTTCACAACCGGCTCAAAAGCAAGAAGAAATTGCGCCTTTTGTGTTTCCCATGGCTTAGCAAATTCGGTTTGCGTCCCGGATGCCGGCATGTAATTCAACGCCACAAACAGAAGCATTGTGAGAAAGATGAGCGCTGCAAAGACGAGCAAGACCACGGCCATGGCTTTCAGCACACGTCGCGTGCGGTGGTTTCGGATTGCAAGCTGCGCGTTGATGCGGGCAAGTTCTTCCGCCAACTGATCCCGACTTTCTTCATGTTCAAGCGTTGCCCCCAAGAGCTCCCCTACCGTCGTATGCAGAACATCGGCAAGCGCCGCAAGCTGCTCGGCATCCGGTACAGACATTCCGTTCTCCCACTTCGAAACGGTCTGTCTGACAACATGGAGCCGCACGGCTAAATCCTCCTGCGAAAAGCCGCACTCCTTGCGTTTGAAACGGATATTTTCGTGAAGCATGGATATGCCCTCCTTTTCTTCTTTGATTGTATCGTCATTTTATCAGTAGCATACCCGTTGCGGCAAGCAACGCAAATGAACATTTTCCTTTTGGCAGGAAGATTGCGATGTGAGGGTTCTTTTGCGCTTCCGCGCGCGGCGTAGGGTTCCCCTTGCCACCTACTGCTTCGTGTGCGATAGCGTCGCCTTTCCCCTCTTAAAACAGTGTCACCTGTGTTTCGTAATTTCATAGTTTAACACAATGGGCATAAATTCTTTGTTAAAAAAGTCAGCTTCGCCGATTAGATTTTTAGTGGTAGACTTTCTTGTTATTCCGGAAATATCGGAACGATATTTCCTACACAAGAAAAAATCCGAGACAGATTACACGATCTGCCTCAGATTTTTACTTAATCCAGGTTAATCAAACTTTTGTATCCGGTTTTCATTTACCGCTGCGGTTAAAATCGTTTATTTAGACCAAACTCTTGTACCCCAGCTGCACTGCTTCCGTGTGCTCTTAGCAACAAGCGTTTTGCCGTCATAGACCAGCACGCGGGTCTTGTAGTAATACTTCGTGCCCTTAGTGCCTTTGGTATTGACGTAAGTATTCGTTGTTTTCGTCTTAACGGCTTTATAGCCTGCGGTCTTCTTGGTCGAGCGATAGAACTGGTATTTGACCGTGTAACCCAGCGACTTGATGTCGGAGATCAGGGTCTTGCTCGTCTTCGCCGTGACCTGTGCTTTGACGTTCTGCTTGCTCGTCTTCGTGGTGGTCACTCTGAACTTCGCATGCTGTATCAGTTCTTTGACATGCGCCGCGTTCTGTTCTTTGATCAACTGTTCTGCTTCATCTTTCTCAACCACTGCGAAGGTCGAGAAATGGGTCGTCATGAAACGAACGTAATCGTCCGCGCCAATCTTCTCTACACTGTGGTTCAAGATCTTGCAGAGACCGTTGTCATCGATGTAGATGACGAGAACATCCTTGCCTTTCAGTCTATCAGGCATCGGCAGGGTCACATATGCCTTGCCGCCTTCAAACCGGTGCAGGCGTCTTTCGCCGATCTTCGCGACGAAGTCGAACAGGCTGCCGTTCTTGCCGACGATCTTCTCTGCCGGTTTCTGCGTTTCCTTTAGCTGTGTGTTTTCGTTGACCTCGATCGTCACGGTATCGCCCTTTGCTGTATCAGAGATTGTCTCCAAGGTCTTGTTGTCGAGTACCAATTCGCCATTGTCTGTCTTGATGACAAGGTCGGCATTGGTATCCTTGGCGATCGCATCAACGGTCGCCTTCGGCAGCTCGACTTCGGTGGATTTCACGCTTCCCGCTGTGCCGCTGCCCGCATTACCGCCGCCATTCGCATCCTTGGACTTCACGGTGATCTCGATCGTATCGGAGTTATTGGAAACTGCCTGATCAAGCAGCTTGTCGCCGAGGTCTTTGGAAACACTGGCTGTGGTCTTGGAAACATCCTGACCCTGCTCGTTCTTGGTAGTCGCAGTCGTCGTATTCTTGACCGTTGTCTTCGTCGTCGTGGTCGTTCCGGTCTCTGTACCCGGCTTGGAAATCGAATTGTCCTTCGTCTCCTCCTTGACCGTGATGACCTCAGGGTCTGCCGGGATTGGCGTTGATACTGCCGCACCGCCGCCGCTGCCTCCGGAAGAAGTACCGGAAGAGGAACTTCCGGAAGTAGAACTCGTATCACCCTTCACTCTGACAGACAACGCCCCTTTTGCTGCATCACTGAGGAAAATTTCGTATTCCTTGTTTGCATCGTTATCAACAAAGAACTTTGCTGCGTCCGCTGCCTTTGCTCCGTTTGAAACAATCACAACCGGATTTCCCTTCGTCGGGCTCGATTTCAAGGCAACTCCAATGCTGGCATTTTCTCCAAGATTAGCGAGCGTAATTGTAGAGTCCTTAGCATCCACTCCTATATTCTAACATTACCGTCGAGTTTCAGAGTTGATAAGTTGGATATACCTGTCATATTTCCGCTAATCGTTCCACCATACATATTGAATGTGCCGCCAAAATAATTTCCTATTCCATAGGCACCATACTTTCCTCTATTATTGCAAACAGTTCCATTGTACATATTAACAGTTCCGTTATTGCATATACCCATGCCCGGGTGGTTTTCGCCATTGCAGTGCGTAACGGTTACATTATATATATTCGCTTCTCCGTTTTGTTCAATCCAAATACCAGTGCAGGAAATGTTTCCTTTATATTCTATTTTTGACTTTGACTTGCAGTCAGTTAAGGTCACTTTGCAGTTTGAACCAACATAAATTGCTACTCTTTTCTCGCCGTATGTAGTACCATCCGTGGCATAAATGTCGTGCTCGTTCATGCATAAATGAATATTAGCATTTTCTGGAACAACCCATGTTGCCGCAAGCGTAACATCGCCTATAAGGTAATAGTTACCCGTAGTTTTCGGCAGAGAATTTGCTGCCGTAACGTCTGTTTTATTACCATATTGTTTTTTCGCCTCTGCGTCATTCCATGCTGTAAATGTAACTTTATTTTCAGTCGTATGATTGCCCACATTCTCATGCGCCGCCCCGCAGATGCAGTGCTTATGCCCCGGTTCGGGTACAGGTGGATTTTGATTTGCCTTGAGCACAAGCTTGCCATCAGCTTCATAAGCAACCACATAATCGCTGTCATCGCTTACAAAATGGCTTGCATCGTTGT
>UQMQ01000166.1 GCA_900542245.1 uncultured Eubacteriales bacterium | reverse complement strand
CGGCGGCAGATTCTCGCCTGTGACTGCGTTATACAGCTCGATGGCACGCGCCGGCTCGGAAAAGAGCAGACAAAAGGTTGAATCCTTGTGATTGCGGCGCGGTCTTTCGCCGATATGAAGTCCCTCTACGGATTCTGTAGGCATAATTGCTTGTTTATTTCCCTGTTTCTTGTCCTGCTTTTTTTCATCTGCTTGCTTCATGCGGTTTCCTCCTGTTATGATCGTAAATACTATTTCTTTCATTTATTCCATATATTTTTATATCACTATACCACAAAGAAAATTACATTTCAAGCGTTATATTATATTTTTTTACAGTTATTTTTTGAATCAATCATACAATATATCAAATATCACCTTGCGTATCTGATTGGGTGTCATATTATCCTCTACCTCTTTTGCGCGTAAAAAAAATCTGAGGCAGTCCGCATGAACCGTCTCAGGATTTTTATTTTTGTATGCCGTCAGGCGCCCCGAAAATCCCCGCGGTCTCCTTGCCCTCCGCGGGGATTTTTCATGATACAGGAAATATCACTGCGCAATCTTTGATTATTTGATTTTGAACGACACAATCGTCTTGAGCCCGTTGATGTCGGTGACGACCAGCTTGTAGCTTCCTTTTTTGCTGATCTTCTTACCGCTGCTGATCTTCTTGCCGTTCAGCGTTGCCTTGGCGATGCCGCAGTTGTCTTTGAACTTGACAACTTTCGCGCCGATATAGGTTTTACCGTTCTTCACGCCGCTCACCGCCGGCTTTTTGGTGTCCTTGATGGTGAAGGTCTTGACCGCTTCGTTTCCGTAATAATCCTTCGCCGTTACGGTATATGTCCCGTTCTTTTTCAAGGTTTGTGTCAAATCAAAGCTGACCGCCGCGGCGCTGCCCTTCTGATAGGCTGCTTCTGCGATGCCGCTCGCATCGTTGACCTTGATGGTGATTGGCTTATTGTACACCTGATTCTTTGTGACACCGCTGATGGTCGGCGCGGTTTCCTCTTTAGCCGTCGATACCATGAACTCCACAGGATTCATAAAATCTGCGGTATGCAGCGTAAACGTCGCGGTATTGCCGTCCGCGCCGATCGTGCCTTTGCTGCTGACAGCCTCGATCTTGCTCGGCATCTGGATCTGCAGCGTCGCGGTCAGCATGGCATCCAGATCCATATTCTTTTGGCTGTAAACCGCCTTGGCCTCTTCATAATCCGCCTGCGTCATCGTCGCACCCAGACAGAAACGAATGCTGTCTTCCGTCACGATTACATTCTGATAGCTTTCCGCCAGCGCCTTTTTTAACTCCTCCAAAGAAGCAAAGGTCGTTTCCTCCTTGATCTGATAATATTCCTCTCCGTCCTTCGTGACGACCGTCGGTGTTTCATCTCCGAACAAGTTGGTCTCCTGACCGATCCCCATCTCCTTCACGATCTCATCATAAGCGGATTTTTTTACTTCCAGCAATGTCGTGCTGCTGCCGGAGCCATCCGCGTTCAGCACCAGTGTATCCTCGCTGCGCATGCAGCCCGCCATCGTAAAAATCAGTGCCAGCGTCAGCACCAGCATCCATAGTTTTTTCATTTTTACATTCCCCTTTCATCTTTCTTTTTTACTCCTCGATTTTATCACATCGCGAGACAAAAGGGAACGGTTTTCGGTGCTTTTCCTGCAAGTTTCCATAAGCGCGATCGCGCAAACCCTACCGTTTTCTGCTTGAAGTTTGGCAAGGCTTCATTCTGCTTACCCCGTTCTTTCACCCTTTTCTCTCGTCCCGGCACGATCTCAATACTTGCGTTTGAGAACGAGCCAGCAGATCCAGTACAAGATCATCAGCAGGCAGACCGCGATGCTGCAAAAATAGCTGATATCATCCTTGCCGGCAATTTTGAAGGTGATCGCAGCCGCGGCTCCGGTCAACACGCTCAGATAGCCTGCCCATGCCCACGCTTTGTTTGCGATAAAACGATTGCGTTCATCGTGCGTCTGTGTATCGAACTTCTCTTTATATTCCGGATCGTTGCGGTAGCGTGCCCAGCGAATCGTCTCCACGATACCGACGCCGATCAGCGCGCCGCCCATGCCGCTCCAAAAAGAATCAATTTTCTCAAAGAAGCCTGCCGCAAACAGCGCCGCCCCGACGATGATCCAAAAAATCGACAAATAAATTCTTTTGCTGCAATCTCTCATTTCTCTGCCTCCTCAAAAATAAAAACCTCTTCGATCGTCATGCCGAAGTATTTTGACAGCTTATACGCCAGCTCAACGGACGGATTGTAGCGTCCGTTTTCGAGTGAGCTGATCGTCTGTCTGGAAACGCCGAGTGCTTTCGCCAGTTCCTCCTGCTTCACACCCCGCGCCTTTCTGATCTCTTCGATTCTGTTTTTCATCAAAATCTCCCTCTCTTTCGCGATCCGGCTCCGGTTTCCGCATCGCTTTCATAAACGTAAAGTATGCTTTACATATCTTCATTATAACACTTCTCTGCAGGATGTCAAGCAAGCTTTACATTTTTACTAAAAAAATTGTGCATAACGAAAAGCAGATTTCTATGCGCACATGCCGCGCACGCATGGGCGCCGCTTTGCAAGGTGCGTTTGCTGTTATGCAGGAAATCCCGCACATCAATATTTCCTGCTATAAAAAAAAATCGGCAGGAGATTTTCTGCTCGTCTGCCGATTTTCTTTCTATATGCTCACTCCGCGTTTTAGCCGCTGTCTGCGCAGTTTACGCGCCGCTCGTAATAAGCGTTCCGTTATCTGCCTCTGCGCCCTGCGCCGCCGCCGCGGCTTGCGCCACCGCCGCCGCGTCCGCTGCCGGAGGGTCTGCTTGCCGGTCTGCTGCGTGATGACGGTCTGCTTGCCGGACGGCTACTTGTCGAAGACCTGCTGACCGTCGGACGGCTGCCCGAGGATGATCTGCGCACCGGCGCACTCGGTCGTCTCGAAGACGCACTGCCCGGGCCCGGCCAGTCTCTCGGCGGCGGAGGCGGCGTACTTCTGCGCCTCGGTCTCGCCGATGACGGATAGATCCTGCCACCGCCGACACCTCTGCTGCTGCCGGAACTGAAACTCCTGCCGATCCCGCGCACCAACTTCGCAATCAAAACAATGACCGCAACGATGACTAGAACCATGATGAGCAGACCGATCATCATTCCCATCGTCCAGTCTGCGTCCTCATCAGAGACTGTATTTCCGGCAGCACCCCCGGCTGCTCCGACGTCATAATAATCGTAGACGACGGTATACAAGGCATCGAAGGTCTTTCTCGCGCCGCTGTCGTAATCCCCTGCTGCAAAATCCTCTTCAAGATCATTCCACAGGATATCATCAATCATCCCGCTCGTCAGCGCAGACTCCAGACCCTTGCCCTGCATGCACCAGTAGTTCTCCTCGCCGATAGCAAGCAGCAGCAGGACACCGTTGTTCTTGTCCGCATCCCCAATCTTCCAGTTATTAAAAATGGTATAGGCATAGTCCTCGATATCCATGCCGTCCAAGAAGTCCGTCGTCACAACAACGATCTGCGCACCGCAGGCATTTTCGAGGACACCGTTCTGCTCCGTAATGTAGTCTTCCGTCTCCTGCTCCAGTACATTCGCAAAATCCGCCGCATAGAACGGCTCCGGTGCGTCCGGAACTGCCGCAAACGCACTGCCGCAGGCAAACAGCATCGTCAAAAACACCGTCAGCAGCGCAGCTGTCAGTCTTTTGTTCATTCGTATACACCCTTTCTGTCAAAGTTTTCTATGCATCGCACGATCCGCATCGCGCGCAAAGTGCGCCGCAGACAGTCTCAGCGCATCATCGGCGCTGCCGCCGCTGGTGTCAGGGCAGCAATCACATTCGCCGGAAACT
>UQMQ01000165.1 GCA_900542245.1 uncultured Eubacteriales bacterium | reverse complement strand
TGCGGGGGTCTCTTTGATTATGTAGGAAATATCGCTATGCGATATTTCCGGAATCACGACAAAAGCACCTTGCGAAGCAACATGCGTGAAAGTGCCAATCCATGCAGTCGTGGACACGCTTGTCAGCTGAAGGTATCATTTGATAAACATCGCATCGCCATAGCTGAAGAAGCGATACTTTTCCTGTACGGCGAGCTTGTACACGCGCAGAATATCCTCCCTGTTGTACAGCGCCGAAATCAGCATCAAAAGCGTGGATTTCGGCAAATGGAAGTTTGTAATCAGCGCGTTGATAATCTTAAATTGGTATCCGGGATAGATAAAGATTCCTGTTGACCCATGCCCTGCCTGCACCAGATATTTGCCGCTTGTTTCGTCATACTGCGCCGCGCTCTCGACTGTTCTCGTCGAGGTCGTGCCGACGGAAACGATGCGGCCTCCGGACAAAATGGTCTCGTTGATCGTCCGCGCGGTTTCTTCATCGACGAAATATTCCTCAAAGTGCATATGATGCTCTTCGATTTGCTCTACTTTGACCGGACGAAAGGTTCCGATACCGACATGCAGCGTCACATAAGCCAGCTTGACCCCCTTCGCCTTCGCCTTTTCCAAAAGCTCCGGCGTAAAGTGCAGCCCTGCTGTCGGCGCCGCGACCGAACCCTCGTTTTTCGCGTAGACTGTCTGATAGCGGTCTTTATCCTCAAGATTATTTTCTCTTTCGATATACGGCGGTAATGGCATCTGTCCGAGTTCCTCCAGACGTTCCAAAAAAATGCCCGCATACTCGAATTTCACGATACGCGTTCCATCCTCTCCGTAATCCTGCACGACCGCGCGAAAAAGCTTCTCATCCGAAAATGTCACTGCATCGCCCGGTTTCAGTCGTTTGCCCGGTCTGACCATCGTCTCCCAGACATCCCCTTCGATACGCTTGATCAGCAGGAATTCTACCTTCGCGCCGGTGCCTTCTTTGGTTCCGTACAGTCTTGCCGGAAGCACTTTGGAGTTGTTGAGTACCAGGCAATCCGTCGGTTTCAACTCGTCGATGATATCATAAAAATGTTTATGCGCTACCTCTCCGGTTTTTCTGTCAACGACCATCAGCCGCGAGCAATCTCTTTTTTGCGCCGGAGTCTGCGCGATTAGTTCCTGTGGTAATTCATAGTCAAAATCATTGATATGCATGTTGTTCTTCCCTACATCTTCTATTATTTTTATCTCAACAGCGCGGCAAACGCCCTGCATCTTTGAGGCTCTCCGATCATTCGCACGAAAGATCTGCCTCTTTGTCTGTCAGTCGTGCTCAGTCAGCTGCGTCGTTCTCCGCGTTTTTATCCTCGTCTCCATAAGGTAAGCCTAAATGGTGATAGCCTGCCTGTGAGACCATGCGTCCTTTTTGCGTGCGATACAACAAGCCCGATTGAATCAGATACGGCTCGTACACATCCTCAATCGTCACACGCTCCTCTCCGATGGAGGCTGCAATCGTATCGATACCCACCGGTCCACCATTGAAGCGCTCGATGATCGCGCTCAAAATTTCTCTGTCGAGCCGTTCGAGCCCAAGCCCGTCCACCCCCAACGCCGCGAGACCCTCTTGGGTAATGTCAATGTGAATACTGCCGTCACCCTTGACCTGTGAAAAATCGCGAATGCGCTTCAGCATACGGTTTGCTACACGCGGCGTACCGCGAGAGCGTTTCGCCATTTCCGTCAGCGATGCATCGTCAATATCGACATGCAGGATCGATGCCGTCCTGCGTATGATCTGCTTTAGTTCCTCGGTTGTATAAAGTTCGAATTTGCTGATAACACCGAAGCGATCCCGCAGCGGCGCGGATAAGCTGCCCGCTCTGGTAGTCGCGCCGATCAAGGTAAATTTCGCCAGATCCAGACGGATCGATCTGGCGGAAGGGCCTTTGCCGATGATGATATCCAGCGCATAGTCCTCCATCGCCGAATACAAAACTTCCTCTACGGAACGATTCAAGCGATGAATCTCGTCAATAAAAAGCACGTCGTTCTCATTCAAATTGGTGAGAATCGCCGCCAGATCGCCAGCGCGTTCGATAGCCGGGCCTGACGTGATCTTGATATCCACATCCAACTCGTTAGCAATGATGCCTGCCAGTGTCGTCTTGCCGAGTCCCGGCGGACCATAGAACAAGACATGATCCAATGGCTCATTTCTGAGCTTCGCTGCTTGTATAAATATTTTCAGATTCTCCTTAACACCCTGCTGTCCGATGTAATCCTCCAGGTGCTGCGGCCGCAGACTGGCTTCCTGCCTGGATTCACCGGGATTCACACCGGCAGATGTAATTCTCTCATTCTCCATATCTGGTTTCCTCGCTTTTGCTTTCGTCCTCTGTATGCTGCGCCTGCTTCCGGTTCAGGATCAGAATAAATTTTTCAAGGCCTTTTTGATATAGTCTTCGCACGAAAGCTCCTCCTCTGCGACCTTGGCAACAGCAGCAAATGCTTCTGCCTTGGTGTAGCCGAGCGCAATCAACGCGTTGATGGCCTCTGTCCTGCCATCCGGCATACCCTCGGCTGCTGCGGATATCGCCTCATCGCCAAAGCCTTCTGCGCGGTTTGCGGAAGCCTCCAGCTTGCCTAATTTATCTTTTAATTCGAGAATCAATCGCTCCGCTGTTTTTTTGCCAACGCCGTTCGCCTTGCTGATTTCCTTTACATCTTCAAATAGGATCGCACGCCGCAGTGTGTCCGCGGACATGGAACCCATGATCGCCATCGCTGCCTTCGCGCCAACGCCGTTTACGGTAATCAACATGCGAAACAGCTCCAGACTTTCTTTATTGTGGAAGCCGTACAGGCTGATGTCATCCTCCTTGACAATCATCAAGGTGTAAACCATCACTTCCTCGCCCTCCCGTGAACGATACAGCGGTGAGCCTGTCGGAACATGCACAGCAAAGCCAATGCCGGAAGCGGTTTCTACCACAATACCTGATTCAAACGTCATCGCGTAGGTGCCGCGAATATATTTTATCATACAAACTCCATTCTGCCGCAGGCTGCACTGCGGCACGCAGATTCTTATATTTATTGATTCCCCGGGCGCTGCGCGGCGCCGCTCTCGTCTTTCGACTCCCCGCTCACCCTTTCTCCGGGCAGCTTGGCTTGCCTCTGCTTCATATTTTCTATGAAAGACTTAAATACCGCTGCGGATGCGAAGCGGGCGCTTGTGACCGCCGGCATGTCCGTGACAGATGGCTGCCGCCAGCGCGTCAGCGGTATCGTCCGGCTTCGGTACGGTTTCCAGATTCAGGATTGCTTTGACCATCGCCTGCATCTGTTTCTTGTCTGCCCTGCCGTAGCCGACCAATGCCTGCTTGATTTGCAGCGGCGTATATTCACTGATCGCAAGCCCCGCCTGCGCACAAGCCAGAACTGCGACACCCCGCGCCTCGCCGACCAGAATGGCAGTCTTGGCGTTGTTATTAAAAAACAGTTCTTCAATCGACGCTTCCTCCGGCTGATATCGGCGAATGATCTCTGAGAGCTCGTCGTACAGCAGCTTGAGACGCTGCGGCATCTCCATGCTGTTGTCAGTCAGGATCGAGCCGTAGGCGATGACCTCAAACTTGTTTCCTTTCATATCTAAAATCCCGTAGCCGAGAATGGCGTAACCGGGGTCTATACCCAAAATGCGCAAGATATGATGCCCCTTTCATCCTTGTCTCATGTGAGCCGCAGCCGTTTCAAGCTATCTTGTGCTCACTGCAATAGTATTATTATAACACGCGAACGTCTGTTTGTCTACATGTTTTGTTGCGGAAAATAGCTTGAAACAAAGCATTTTCTGTGCTAAAATCTGAATAGAATTTATAATTATGCGCAAGTATGCACACA
>UQMQ01000164.1 GCA_900542245.1 uncultured Eubacteriales bacterium | reverse complement strand
ACGTACACCAATACCAGCGGCAAGAAAGGCAAGAAATATTATTACAAAGTGCAAGTTCGCGTTTACGATGCGAATGGTAAGCTTGCGGCGAAGACTGCGCTGAAGCAGTGTAGGTATGCAAGCAGAACATGGACGAAGTAGAATGCTTGTTAAAATCGCCTGTGGCGTTGTTGGCTGCGGCGTTCTGCGGTACTCATGTACTTCGTGTACACTCCGTTCCTCGACAGGTTGAAGCCCTAGCCCGCTGATGGGCGAGCCATGAGGCGAAGACAGAAGCGAGGCAGGCCTCATGTCAGGAGTGCAGCACTTCAGTGCGTGGCACTCTACGGCGGCCGCCTAGCCACAAACGATTTTTCCTGCGCATTCTGAAATGAGCGGGATGGCGTAAAATTTGCTTTTAAAAATGTTTTGCATGTAAACACGCGAAGGCTCATCGGGAAAACTACCCGATGGGTTTTCGCATATCTAAAACAGACGAAAAAGGGGGGCAGAAATGGAAGAAGAAAAGAAAACGGAAAAGCGCGCATCCGGTAAGGAACTCGTGCAGAGCCTGCGTCGAAAACGCCTGCGAAAATATGCGCTGACAGCCCTTGTCTTGGTGATCGCCGTTTCCACGATCGTGGGACTGAGCATCGAAAACAAAGATGCCAAGATTGCCGATGGACAAGGCAATGTCATCATCGGCACCGGCGAAGATGTTTACGAGAAAGCACGGGAAGAAGAAGCGGACAAGGCGGCAAGTGATAAAACCAATGTGGACGCAAAAGACAAGGACGAAAAGAAAGCCGAGAAGGATACCAAAACCGAAAAGCCGAAAACCGCTGCCGAACTGAAATTTTCCGAAGAAGAAAAGGAAAAACTGACCGCCGAAGAGATTAAGGTGGATAACAGCGACGACTTTACCGCATCCAACGCAGGAAATGTGTCCCTGAAACCGAAAGTCCCAAAGCCTGTGACGGTCACACTGGAGATCCGCTGTGATACACTTTCGCAGGATATGGACCGGCTCGAAAATCCGGCAATCAAAGACTATATTCCGGAGGACGGAACGATTCTCGCAAAGACAACCTATAAAGGAACGACCGACAATACCGTCTTTGACGCGCTCAATACGCTTTGCAGGAACAATGACATTCAGCTTGAGTTCAGCTACACGCCGCTTTATGCTTCCTACTATATCGAGGGCATCAACTATCTTTATGAATTTGACGGCGGCCCGCAAAGCGGCTGGATGTACAAGGTCAATGAATGGTTCCCAAACTACGGCTGTTCCTCCTACTACCTGCATGACGGTGATACCATTGTCTGGTGCTATACCTGTGAAGGTCTGGGAACAGATGTCGGGGCAGACGAATGGATGGGATAATCGAGAACAATAGAATAGAAAGGGGAGATTTTATCAATGAATAAACCAAAGAAAAAATGGCTCAGCCTGCTGCTGACACTGGCGATTGGCTTCTCCATGATTTTGGGAAGCAGCGGGGTTGCACAGGCGGCATCTTATGATCAGACCAAGGATGCCTTTATAAAATGCGGAGACTATCTGTACAACGAAAACGAAGCACCGCGCTTCGGCTCCATCGGCGGGGAGTGGATTATCTACGGATTGGGACATGCGGGACATGCCATGCGTGATTCCTATCTTGCTGCATACCGCAAATCCGTTGAGCAAGCACTCGAAGAAGGCTATCGCGGGGCGAAGGGCATTTTCCATGATAAGAAGTTTACAGAGTATTCACGTGTGATCGTTGCGATGAGCGCAGTGGGCATGGACGCCACCGATGTAGACGGCTATGACCTGACCGCGCCGCTCGCGGATTTTGTCAATGTCAAGTGGCAGGGCATGAATGGTCCGATTTGGGCGCTGATCGCGCTCGATTCAGGGAAATATGAAATGCCGAAACGGACGGATGCCTATGCATACGGCACACTGACGCCGGATGAAACCGACCGTCAGAATTCACGTCAAAAGATGGTTGATTTCATCCTTGCCAATCAGTTTGGCGACGGCGGCTGGAATCTGCAGCCAAAAGAAAAAGACAGCAGTGGCTATAACGCGATTTCTGATGTGGATATGACCGGCATGGCACTGATCGCGCTGGCACCCTATAGGAAGCAAGCGAGCGTAAAGAAAGCCATCGACCGTGCGATTTCCTACTTATCCGAGCAGCAGCAGGCAAGCGGCGGTTTCGGTAGCTGGGGAACGCTCAACTCTGAAAGCTGTGCGCAGGTCATTTGTGCGCTGACTGCCTGCGGCGTGAATCCGAATACAGACAAGCGTTTTGTCAAAAACGGCAAGAGCGTTATCGACGGACTGATGAGCTTCTATGACGAAAAAGCAGGTGGTTTTCGCCATGTCAACACCGCAAGCGGCGGTTATGAACCGGTAGTGAACCAAATGGCAACCGAGCAGGCGTACTATGCACTGGCATTTTTCTATAAGTCTGTACCGGACAAGGCCGCTTTGACGAAAGCAGCCAAAGCCGGAAGCGGCAAGCTGAAAGTATCTTGGAAGCAAGCCGAAATCAACACCGACTATGTGACAAAGCAGAGCGGCAAGACAGCTACGGTCAGCGGCTATCAGATTGTCTGCGCGACCGATAAGAAGTTTAGCAAGAATGTAGTGAAAACTACCGTCAACGGCGAGAGCCTGTCAAAGACCGTAACGGGTCTCAAAAAAGGCAAGACCTATTATGTCAAGGTTCGCGCGTACAAGACCGTAAACGGAAAGAAAATTTACGGTCTGTACAGCAGTGTAAGGAAGCAGAAAGTATAAGGCGGACAAGCATTTTGAATAAAGCAGCGGCAGTTATGCCGCAGCCGCGGAAGAAATCAGAGGACGATTTACTTTCCAAAAGTGTGTGAACAGAAATGAAAGAAACGAAGGCTTGGCAGCTGCGAAAAAGCTTTTGCTTTTTTGCGTGAAAAAATAACAACTGAATAAGCTGACACAATAAGATCTATCAGCATACGCAAGGCGTCAATGAAACGACAGGACGGTATGAAACAGCCTGCCCATAGTTTTGTTGGCGCTTTTTTGTGTGCAGCAAAAGGGCTGGCGTACTTCTCTCGGTATCCATGAGCCTAAACGAATCTGTTATTTATTTCAAGTTTAGGGAAAGGGTGCCGAAGATGAAAAAGAGAATCTACTTAGCAAAGGCTAACCACAAGAATCAAAACCACGCAAGCGGTGAAAAGCAAAATCACCAGCTGACCGGGCAGGGAAAAAAGCAGTTGCTTGAAATCTCCGGAAGCGAGTTTTATCGCATTGTCAGTGACCGCGATGTGGAAAATATGGAACCGCGCTATTTTATACGCTTAACGTACGCTATAGACTACGCATGTCCGGAGATCTTCGTGGAGGTATCAAAGAACGATTATGCGGAATGGAAAAGAGAATATAACTTACATTTATACAGAAGAAGAATGAAGTCTTGCTATGTGGAAGTGCCTTTTGATGATGCGCTTCTTTTTTTATACAGCAAAGCAGAAGAAGATTCGGAGGTACTGCCGGAAAAGATGGCAGAGAAGCGAGAAAATCTGGATAAGCTGCAAAATGCTTTTTCCAGTCTGACAGATGAGGAAAAAGAATTGATTTGGCTCTTATATTTGTGCAAGGAGCCGCTGACCGAAACACAGGTCGCCAGCGTGCTGCATATCTCGCAGCAGGCAGTCAATAAACGCAAACAAAAAATATTGGAGAAAATGAAAGTCTTTTGGCTGTAAAACACATATCCTTGCTGCGTTCATGCTGAACGCAGCAAGGATAAACGATGCAAAACTATTTTTTGTATCTTGTGATATTCTTCCAATTTGGCGGAAAGCCCATTAGAGCATAAATATCTTCCTGTGATAAAGAATGTTCTTTTGAAAGATAATCAGAGAA
>UQMQ01000163.1 GCA_900542245.1 uncultured Eubacteriales bacterium | reverse complement strand
AGTTGCGGCAGAGTAAACTTTGCCGCAAAGGGTGCTGTCAACCACCCTACGATGTAACGCCACTTGAGACAGCAATGTCTCTTGGGGTTAAAGGTCGGAGGAGCTATCCGTTACTACGACTGGGCAGTTACAAGCCCATGGCCTTTAGGCCGTGGGTTGTTGACCATTGAGGACGATCTGAAGATGTTCTATTACCGTGGACTAAAGGAATGGGACAACGAAAAAGGCTATCTGACAGATACCTGTCTGACCGCACAGGATAAGTATAAAGCGTATTTGGATTATTTTAGGATTGGGTATTAAGCAAGAAGCGAGATTCCGCAACGCTTTGATAAGAGCTAATTATAATATCAGCGTTTTTGAGACTTATGGAGGAATATAGAGATTATGATAAAAGTACTATTCATCTGCCACGGCAATATCTGCCGCAGTCCGATGGCGCAGTATGTGTTTGCAGATATGGTAAAGAAACAAGGAATCGCTGACTTGTTTGAAATCGATTCGGCGGCGACCAGCAGGGAGGAGATCGGCAATGGGGTGCATCAGGGTACAAGGCGCAAGCTGGCGGAGATGGGGATTCCATGTGGCAACCACCGCGCACGCCAAGTAACGAAAGCAGATTACGAATATTTTGACTATCTGATTATTATGGATGCCAATAACCGTCGGAACTTGATGCGTATCATCGGCAGTGATCCGGACAATAAGGTGCATGGACTGCTTGATTTTTCCGAGCAGCCAAGAGATATCGCCGACCCATGGTATACGGGCAATTTTGATGTGACCTACGAGGATGTCGTGGAAGGCTGCAGAGATTTCCTGCAGCATGTGATGAAATGAAGCGCGCGAAGGCACCGTTTTCTCGGGAAATTCGCTAAAAATTCGTTTCCATTCCGTCCGAAGCGTGATATAATATTTTTATTATGATGACAGCAGCGAAGCTCTGCGTCCGCACAGCGACTGCAGGTCACACTTACAGGAGGAGTACATTATGTTCAGAAAAATGCGTCGTGCCGAGAAGAAGGCCATTCCAAACGAAGAAACGATCAGACTTTTGCAGGAATCCAAGCGCGGAGTGCTTGCGGTAGCAGGAGATGACGATTATCCTTACGCAGTTCCGGTTAATTACTACTATGATGCAGCCGCCGGGAAGATCTATTTTCACTCGTCGCTGGCGGGACATAAAGTAGATGCCATGAAGCGCAACCCAAAGATCTGCTTTACGGTTTACGGCGAGCCGGAGATCAAGGATCTTGACTGGGCACCGTATGTGAAGAGCGTGGTCGTTTTCGGCAAGGCGCAGCCGGTTGCGGATCCTGAGAAAAAGCGTGCAGTCCTCAAGACCTTCGCCATGAAGTACTATCCAAATGAAGCGGAGGCTGACGAGGAGATCGAGTTGGATTTTCGGGCGGTGCAGATGATCGAGATCACCATCGAGCATATGACCGGAAAGGAAATTCAGGAGAAATAATGGATATCGCAGAGATTGTAGAAAAGATGATAGGACTTTCCGATGGGAATGTAGAAGATATCAATCATTTTATGAAGGTCTGGGCTTACGCGCGGACGATCGGAAAGAAGGAATGGGTTGAAATGCGATCACAGTATATCCTTGAGGCTGCGGCGGTGATTCACGATATTGCCTGTCCGCTCTGCAGAGAGAAGTATGGAAATGCCGACGGCAAGCATCAAGAGGCGGAGAGCGAACCGCTCGTGCGGGCCTTTTTTGCAGGGACGGATGTCAATGCGGAAGTCATCGATCGTATCGTATATCTGGTCACGCATCATCACAGCCCGGATGCCGTTGACGGTCTCGACTATCAGATCCTGATCGAAGCGGATTATCTGGTCAATGCGGACGAAATGGGTCTTTCGGCAGAGAATATTCGGAATTTCAGAGATTGTTTTTTCAGAACGAGAACAGGCACAGACTTATTGAATATGATTTATACAAAAGCTGTCTGAAAGGGCAGCTTTTGTAAACAAAATGGTACTTGGCAGTTACTGCGTTTGTTTTGAGCGGACAGAATAGAGAAAACAATAGGATAGCTGTATCTTAGAGCATATTTACAGATTCAAAAGGAACAGATAGGAACGAATATGAGACGAGCAGACAGAGAAATTCAGATTTTTGAAGAAATAGTGGACGTGATTTCCCGTTGCGATGTATGTCGGCTGGGGCTACACGACGGAGACTATCCGTATATTTTACCGCTGAACTTCGGCGTGAAAGTTGAAAAAGAAAGCCAGACCGTGACATTATATTTTCACAGTGCTTTAGAGGGTCACAAGATCGAACTGATGCAGAAAAATAATCTTGCATCCTTCGAGATGGACTGCCGCCATCAGCTACAATATAAAGCAGAACAGGGAATGTGCACCTTTGCGTTTGAAAGCATCATCGGCCATGGCACGATCCACATGATTGAGGATGCTGACGAAAAAATGCAGGCACTGAAAATTTTGATGGATCATTATTATCCGGGAGAAAACAAGTATTTTAATCCGGCGGCGATTCCAAGGACGGCGGTTTACTGTTTAGACGTTACCCAGATGACAGGAAAAAGAAAGGTGCTGAAGTGATTTCCTGTTGGAAGCCTTTGGACAGGAATACCTGACATACAAGAAAAAAGTAAATCGGTATATTGGAAGAAAATAAAAGAATACAAGGAGAAAGCAAATGGAACTGATTGAATTAGGACAAAAGTGCGCATAACGAAATCAGAGATTTCTATGCGCACATGGCGCTCACCCATGAGCGCCACTTCGCAAGGTGCTTTTGTCGTTATTCCGGAAATATCGCTATGCGATATTTCCTACATAACTAAAAACACGGTGTACCTATCGTCGGTTCAAACAGAAACCGATCGCAGATGAATGCATCAACGAAATGCTGACCGCAGCACGATATGCGTCCAGTGCCATGAATAAACAGCCGCTGCAGTATGTGGTTGTAAAAACGCCGCAAAAGGTAAAAGAAGTCTTCAGCTATACGAAATGGGCAGGTTCTTTGACGCCGGAACAAGGACAACCAAAAGCCGGAGAAGAACCGGTGCTTTTCGTCGGCATCGTGGAGAACATGGATCTTGCAAGTGCTTATACAGACACGGACGCAGGACTTGCAATCAGCAATCTGACACTTGCCGCCTGGAATCACGGGATAGGAAGCTGTATCATCGGGGCCTGCAATAAGCAGAAACTTGGGGAACTCTTTGGCCTCGGCGAAAACCAGAAACTCCATACCGTCGTGGCGTTCGGGTATCCGTCCCATACCAGCAGGATCATCGATGCAGAAGGGGACAACACGCAGTATTTCCTTGACGCAAATCGGGATTATGTCGTTCCGAAACGTAAAACGAAAGACGTCGTGACCTATTTATAGGGAAACAGTAAGTTGCTTTTCTTTGAACTGATTTTCCTATACAATAAGGAAAAGGAGGTCGTGCGATGGAGACGAAACAGATTATTTATGAGCTGCGTACAAAAAGCGGCATGTCACAGGACGAACTGGCAGATAAAATCATGGTGACAAGGCAGGCAGTATCCCGCTGGGAAAACGGAGAAACCATTCCGAATACTGAAACATTGAAACTATTATCGAAGGAATTTGATGTCTCGATCAATACCCTTTTGGGACAGCCGCGTAAGCTCATTTGCCAATGCTGCGGTATGCCGCTTGAGGATGATGCCATCATCGGACATAACAGCGATGGTACATTAAATGAAGATTACTGCAAATGGTGCTATGCGGATGGGACTTACACCTATAGTGACATGGACGAATTGATTGATGTCTGCGTAAAAAATATGGTGAATGATCATTTTTCGGAGGCACAGGCACGGGTCTATATGAAAGATATCCTCCCGAAGCTGAACTATTGGAAACGATACGAAGCGCTCAGTGACCATGGGCAGTTTG
>UQMQ01000162.1 GCA_900542245.1 uncultured Eubacteriales bacterium | reverse complement strand
GTCCGATGTACAGATGGAGTATCTTCGCTGCAAGAAGTACAAGATTGACCGCATGGAATGCTTCATGTCTCTTGCCTTCCATGAAGTTAGATGCTTTTGGAGCCGTTCATATTGTCGGTCCCAAATGGTGCGGAAAAACAACAACAGCAAAGCAATTCGCGAAAAGTTATATCGAATTGCAGGATCCGGATAAACGCAGTATGTATCTGGAAACAGCCAAAATAAAACCTTCCAATCTGTTGCTGGGTGAGAACCCCAGACTGATTGACGAATGGCAGATTGCTCCCAATATTTGGGATGCTGTTCGTGTTTCGGTGGATAAAAGAAATGAGGACGGCTTATACATCCTGACCGGTTCGAATTCGATTGATAAAAGCAATATCATGCATACAGGCACCGGACGAATTGATACTCTGCCGATGTACCCTATGAGCCTTTACGAGTCTAAGGAATCGAATGGTCAAATATCTTTGATCGATTTATTTCATCATCCGAACGCACTCCAAGATGGCTGTGAATCCAATCTCTCTATTGATGAACTGATTTTTGCTGCTTGCAGAGGTGGGTGGCCTTCTTCTGTTTTGAAAAAAAACGACAAGTCCAAATTGCTCGTGGCACGAAGCTATTTTGAAGGGCTTTGTCGGGAGGATATGTCAAATGTCGATGGGGTAAGAAGAAATGAAACGATTTCAAGGCTTTTGCTCCGTTCCTATGCGCGCAATATATCAACCGTTGCCTCAAATAGTTCCATCATGAAAGATATGAACGCCAACACTGAAATTTCAGCTACAACCTTCTACGACTATGTTAATATTTTAAAAAAATTATATGTAATCCAAGATGTAGAAGCCTGGTGTCCTGCAATACGTTCGAAAAGCGCTATACAGGCAACAGACAAAAAAGAACTTGTAGATCCGTCTTTAGTGGTGGCTGCTTTAGGCGTTGAGCCGGACTACTTTAATCTTGACTTGAAAACCTTCGGTTTTATTTTCGAAACGCTGTGTATCAGGGACTTAAAGGTTTATTCCGCAGCCTACGGTGGGAAAGTATCTTACTATCGGGATCGCTACGGACTTGAAGCTGATTGTGTTCTGCATTTACGAGACGGGAGATACGCTCTGATCGAATTTAAACTTGGCAGTGCTGATATTGATGAAGGTGCGAAGCATTTGATTGCGATAGAGAAGTTAGTGGAAGAATATAATCGAAAAGAAACGCAAGTTAAACTGCGTTTACCCGATTTAAAAATTGTAATTACCGGGACACAGTATGGATACCGGCGGCCTGACGGTGTTTTCGTTGTCCCGATTGGCTGTTTAAAAGACTAATGTTTTTGGAAAATCGTGCGCATAACGAAATACAGATTTCTATGCGCACATGGCGCTCATTCATGCGCGCCGCTTCGTAAGGTGTTTTGTCGTGATTCCGGAAATATCGCTGCGCGATATTTCCTGCATACATAAAATAATGAAAGGAACAAACCATGGATCAGAAAAAAGAATACGCATTAAAGAAACATGCTGAATGGAAGGGCAAGCTCTCCGTTGAGTGCAAATGCCCGATCACGAATAAAGAAGAACTCGCCGTTGCCTATACGCCCGGCGTAGCGGAACCTTGTCTGGAAATTCAAAAGGACGAGCATCTTGCCTACACCTATACCGGCAAGGGTAATACCGTTGCCGTCATCACCGACGGTACTGCTGTTTTAGGGCTGGGAGACATCGGTCCGTCAGCCGGTATGCCGGTCATGGAGGGAAAATGCGCGCTGTTCAAGGCTTTTGCGGGCATCGACGCCGTACCGATCTGCATCAACAGTAAAGATCCGGATGAAATCGTAAACACCGTCTATCTCATATCCAAGAGCTTCGGCGGTATCAATCTCGAGGATATCAGCGCGCCCCGCTGTTTTGAGATCGAAAAACGCCTGATCGAAATGTGCGACATCCCGGTCTTTCACGACGACCAGCATGGAACTGCCATCATCGCTAGCGCCGGAATTTTGAATGCGCTCAAGGTAACAGGCAAAAAGGCCGGAAATCTCAAGATCGTGATTAGCGGCGCGGGCTCTGCCGGCATCTCTATCGCCAAAATGTTCCTGCGCTTTCAGTTCGGCGATATCATTCTCTGCGACCGCGAAGGCGCAATTTACGAAGGTGCTCCTTTCAACAATCCGGAACAGGAAAAAATGGCTAAGATTACAAACAAACAGCATCTTTCCGGCTCCCTTGCCGATGTACTCAAAGATGCGGATATTCTGATCGGCGTATCCAAACCGGGCATCGTAACCCAAGCTATGATTCGCAGCATGGCAAAAGACCCGATCGTCTTTGTTATGTCCAATCCGGTTCCTGAGATCATGCCGGATGAGGCAAAAGCTGCAGGCGCGGCGGTGGTAGGTACCGGCCGCTCCGACTTCCCGAATCAAGTCAACAATGTCATCGCGTTTCCGGGTATTTTCCGCGGCGCTTTGGACTGCGGCGCTCCGAAGATCACCGAAGAAATGAAAGAAGCGGCGGCCAGAGCCATCGCCTCCGTCATTCCGGACGAGGAATTAACCGCCGAAAACGTTCTGCCTGACGGATTCAACCCGCTTGTCGTCAAACGCGTGGCCGAAGCAGTCATGGCATGCTATCAAAAATAGAGCGGATTTGCGGCGAAGCAACGTAAAGTCAAGAAATAAGGAGGGAACTATGGAATACCGTATCGAACACGACACCATGGGCGAAGTCCGCGTACCGGCTGACCGCTACTGGGGCGCGCAGACGCAGCGCAGCTACGAAAATTTTAAGATTGGAACGCAAAGAATGCCCGAAGAGATCATCCATGCCTTCGGTATCCTCAAAAAAGCCGCCGCGCAGGCAAATCTTGCGCTTGGCGCGCTGGATGAAGAAAGAGCCGCCGCGATTCAGCAGGCAGCCGACGAGGTCATCAGCGGAAAACTGCAGGATCACTTTCCGCTCGTCATTTATCAGACGGGAAGCGGCACACAGTCCAATATGAACGTCAACGAAGTCATCGCCAATCGCGCGAATGAAATTCTCGGCAAAAAGCTCGTGCATCCCAACGACCATGTCAACAAATCTCAAAGCAGCAATGACACCTTCCCGACCGCGATGCACATCGCGGCCGTACAAGCCGTCGAAGACCGCCTGCTCCCTGCGCTCGATCAGCTCGCGGACACGTTCGCGCGGCTGGAAAAGGAAAACACGGATATCATCAAAACCGGAAGAACCCATCTGCAGGATGCGACCCCGCTGACCCTCGGGCAGGAAATCAGCGCATGGTACGCCATGCTTACAGAAACACGCGCTATGCTGACGCAGTCGCTGGCCGGCGTGCGCAAACTCGCCCTTGGCGGTACTGCCGTCGGCACCGGACTGAACGCTCCGCAAGGTTTTGCGGAGCTCTCTGCTCAAAAGATCAGCGAGATTACGGGGAAACCCTTCGAAACCGCGCCGAACAAATTCCACGCGCTGACCGCTAAGGATGCCCTCGTATTCTGCCATGGCGCGATGAAAGCCCTCGCTGCCGACCTGATGAAGATTGCCAACGATGTCCGCTGGCTGGCAAGCGGTCCGCGCTGCGGCATCGGCGAGATCACCATTCCGGAGAACGAACCGGGCAGCTCAATCATGCCGGGAAAGGTCAACCCGACCCAGTGCGAAGCGCTCACCATGGTCTGCGTGAAGGTCATGGGCAACGACGCCGCCATCGGCTTTGCTGCATCGCAAGGTAATTTCCAGCTCAATGTTTTCATGCCGGTTCTGATCTGCAGCTTTTTGGAATCCGCCCGCCTGCTTGCTGACGCGATGCACTCCTTCAATCTGCACTGCGCCAAAGGCATTCTGCCAAATCTGCAAAAGATCGATGAGAACATGAACAAATCCCTCATGCTTGTCACCGCGCTTAATCCGCACATCGGCTACGAAAACGCCGCGAAGATTGCAAAGCTGGCACACAAAGAAAACCTCACACTCAAAGAAGCCGCATTGCAGCTGCGGCTTGTCAGCGAAGAGGAC
>UQMQ01000161.1 GCA_900542245.1 uncultured Eubacteriales bacterium | reverse complement strand
CGAGCGGCAGCGAAGACAGAAGCGAGGCAGGTCTCACGCCAAGAAGCGCAGTGCTTTAGCACGTGGCGCTTTAAGGGGCGCACCAAAGGTGCAGACAGAGCAGATGCAAGACAGGTGCCCGAGCGAAGGCGATTGCGGAGTCGAAAGACGACAGCAGAGCCGCTCAGCGACCGGGCGAATGTCCTTGGCACTGCGATTTGCAGCCCTAGCCCGCTGATTGACGAGCGGCAGCGAAGACAGAAGCGAGGCAGGTCTCACGCCAAGAAACGCAGTGCTTTAGCACGTGGCACTTTAAGGGCGGAGTCGAAAGACGACAGCAGAGCCGCTCAGCGTCCGGGCGAATGGTTCTGTTCCATGAAAACGAGCGGGACGAAGTTTGCATGGCAAAACAGGAAGCAAGTACAAAGGAGTGAAAGCATGGCGATTACGAGTGCCAGTCTGCCTGCCAAAAAGCGGATCTTGACGGTTTGCGTCAAACTATTTTTGGAGCAGGGATATAAAAAAACAACGGTTGCGGAGATCGTGCAGAAAGCTGACGTTTCCAACAGCACCTTTCAGAATATTTTTCGCGCGAAGGACGGCGTGCTGACGGAGCTGGTCATATTCATGTTCGGCAATCAGTTTGGTACGGCACGCAGAATCGCGGGGGAGGATCTGCCGCCGGTCTATGTGTATGCGGTGGAAACGGCGATTCAGATGACGCTGACAGAGCTGAACGAAAATCTGCGCGAAATCTACATCGAAGCCTACACGCAGAAAGAAGCAGCCGCATATATTTTCCGGGAGACAGCCAAGGAGCTTTATCGGATCTTCGGCGCGTATCAGCCGGAGCTGACGGCAGAGGATTTCTACCATATGGAGATCGGGTCGGCGGGCATCATGCGGGCATATATGGCGCAGCCCTGCGATGAGACTTTCACCCTCGAAAAAAAGCTGGAGTACTTTCTGACGATGAGTCTGCGCGCTTACAAGGTGCCGGAGGCGGAGCTGCAGCAGGTACTGGCTTTCATCAAAGGCTTGCAGATCCGCGAGATCTCGGAAAAGGTGATGCATGAGCTTTTCTCGGCGCTGGCTATGCGGTTTGCGTTCACACTGTGAAGAAAGAGCGAGCGCGCTTTGCGAAGAGATTTTCGACAGCATGCGGCATCTCAAAACGACAAAATTTGTTTTTATCCTGCAGCTTCTGCAAAGTTTATGATTGACAAACGCGGGGCGCGGGTATAAGATAATCGATGAACACAAAGTTCAAATCATTCAAATGAAGATCCTTATCAAGAGTGGCTGAGGGAATAGGCCCGAAGACGCCCGGCAACCTAGGTGCTTGTAAGAGAAACAGAGCAGAAAAGGTGCTAAATCCTACAGAAGCATTTGCAGAGTGCAGGCAAGATGCCATGCGGCAAGCGAAGAATGTTCTGAAAGATGAGGAAAAGTCTCGCAATCGACTGAGCCTCTCTTTCAAAGAGAGGCTTTTATAATTGCTGGGGATACCTGAAGGTAAGGATAGATGCTTTATGAGGGAGGAGAAACCAATGAAAAGATTATTTACATCAGAGTCCGTGACAGAAGGGCATCCGGACAAAGTCTGCGACCAGATCTCCGACGCGATTTTGGACGCTATTTTTGAAAAAGACCCATACGGCAGAGTGGCTGCTGAGACGACGACCACGACCGGCTATGCCATGGTCATGGGTGAGATTTCGACAAAGTGCTATGTTGACATTCCGAAGCTGGTCAGAAGGGTGATCCTGGACATCGGCTACGATCGTTCCGCCTACGGGTTTGACGGCAACACCTGTGCGGTATTATCCGCAATCGATGAACAGTCCGGCGATATCGCAATGGGCGTTGACAAGTCTTTGGAATACAAGGACGGCAGCTTAAAGGATGAGGCAACGATTGATACCATCGGCGCAGGCGACCAGGGTCTGATGTTCGGTTATGCCTGCAATGAAACACCGGAGCTGATGCCGGCACCGATTGCTTATGCGCATAAGCTGGCAAAGAGACTGACCGATGTTCGTAAGGACGGTACGCTCAAATATCTGAGACCGGACGGCAAAACACAGGTGACGGTAGAGTATGAGGATAACAAGGTAAAGCGGATCGATACTGTGCTGATTTCCACACAGCATGACCCGGAAGCAACACAGGAACAGATCAAGAAGGATATGCTTGAATATGTCATTAAACCGATCATTCCGGCGGAGCTTCTGGACGACGAGACAAAGTATTATGTTAATCCGACAGGTCGCTTCGTCATCGGCGGCCCGCATGGAGACTCCGGTCTGACAGGACGTAAAATCATTGTTGATACCTATGGCGGCTATGCACGCCACGGCGGCGGTGCGTTCTCCGGCAAAGATCCTACAAAGGTCGACCGTTCCGCAAGCTATGCTGCAAGATACGCAGCGAAGAATGTGGTTGCGGCGGGTCTTGCTGACAAGGTCGAGATCCAGCTTGCTTATGCGATCGGCGTTGCAAAACCGGTTTCCATTATGGTCGATACCTTTGGTACCGGAAAGCTCGATGATGAAAAGATCGCAGAGCTTGTAGAGAAGAACTTTGACTTCCGTCCGGCTGCGATCATCAGAGATCTTGATCTGAGAAGACCGATCTACAGACAGACAGCGGCTTACGGTCACTTTGGCAGAACCGATATTGATCTGCCTTGGGAGCATACGGATAAAGCGGAGACGCTGAGACAGCAGGCAGGCCTGTAAAAGCTGTCTCGCGCGGGCGTATCGCGCATGAAACGGTCGGCGGTCAGCGGTCGGCGAGAATGTCTGCGCTGATTTGTGAAAAAACAGGAACAGAAAAACGGTGCCGGATTGCAGTTCGACACCGTTTTTTCGATCGCAGAAAATTTTGCTATGTGCTTTTTTCGATAGCACACCATGCAGCCATTGACGCAGCCAGGTCTAACGGCGGAGATCAGTATCGGTCAAAGGCGCGCTTGAAGAATCCGATGGTCGCCACGGCTGTGATGACCATGCCGACGTAGGTCCAGGAGGCAGCTGCGTCTTTGATGCGGGTGATCAGACAGAAGATAAAAATCAGGGCAAAGAAGCTGCCTTTGAGGATATCGAGCGTTTTATTAGACATTTTGCTGATACACCTCCATGATTTTTACAGATGCGGAGGCACCGATGCGGTCTGCACCAGCCTCGATCATCGCCATGGCTGTCTCATAGTCGCGGATGCCGCCGCTGGCTTTGACCTCGAGGGCATCGCCGACGGTCTGCTTCATCAGCGCGACATCGGCTGCGGTCGCACCGCCGCTGTTAAAGCCGGTTGAGGTTTTGACGAAGTGCGCGCCGGCATCTTTGGCGAGACGGCAGGCTTCTTCGATTTCAGGCGGCGTGAGCAGGCAGGTTTCGAGAATGACTTTGACGATCGCGCCGTACTGCGCAGCGGCGTTGACCACTTCGCGGATGTCGTCACGGACATCGTCGTATCTGCCGTCCTTGAATGCGCCGACGTTGAGCACCATGTCAATCTCAGCCGCACCGTCCTTGCAGGCCTCTTCGGTCTCGAAGGCTTTGGTTGCTGTGGTGCAAGCGCCGAGTGGGAAGCCGACGACGGCAGCGACTTTGACATCGGTGCCTTTGAGGTTGTCCGTACAGCGTCCGACATAGCAGGTGTTGACGCAGACAGAATAGAAATCATAGGCCTTGGCCTCGTCGCAGAGCTGATCGATCTGTGCGGCGGTCGCCTCCGGCTTGAGCAGCGTATGGTCAAAATATTTATTCAATGGTTTCGATAAGTTCATAGGGACTCCTTTCACCTTGCGAAAATGAATCGGCAGCAGATCGGTCCGCCGCCAAAAGCTGCTTCTATTCTAACATATTTTTGCGAAAAGGAAAAGACATATTGCAAAGGAGGCGTCGGCAGAATATAATTAAGTAAAGAAATGATTCTGGCGATTCTATTTGCGTTTACGACGCTGCCATATTTTCTTATTATGTAGGAAATATCGCATAGCGATATTTCCGGAATATCGACAAAAGCACCTTGCGAAGCGGCGCTCATGGGT
>UQMQ01000160.1 GCA_900542245.1 uncultured Eubacteriales bacterium | reverse complement strand
GAATTGAAATAAGTTGATCCTCTGAGAAACCTTCAGGGGATTTTTTATTTGGAGAATTGGAGAAAGTGTTATGAAAAACGAAAAGAAGGAAGAAACTGAGCAGGCCATGCGCCTTGCCGCACACCTTTACTGCGTGAACCTTTTGAGCATGCTTTTGGAAATCAGCGTAATCACCGAAGAAGAATTTGTGCGGATCAAAGCCGCAAACGCTGTATTTTACAAGGCTTCAGATGAGAATTGTATAAAAATATAATCATTGCAAATAACGCTGGATGTATTTGAACTTCTATGGTAGTGTTGTTGTTGCCGCAAAAGAATTTTGCGGACATCACAGAAAGGAAGTGCAAAATGAACGTTACAGAGATCAAACCAATCGAGGCAGTGAGCGCGCACAGGATCAGACTTGCCATATACTGCAGAGTCTCTTCGGATTCAGAGGACCAGCTGCACTCATTTGCCAATCAAATTCGTTACTACAGCACCTACACGCGCGAACATCCGGAGTATGAGCTGGTCGACATTTACGCAGACGAGGGCATTACCGGAACCTCCATGGAAAGACGCGATGAAATGAACCGCATGCTTGCAGATTGTAAAGGCGGCCGCATCGACCGCATCCTCACCAAAAGCGTCAGCCGGTTTGCGCGAAACACCGAGGAACTCCTTTTAAGCGTGCGTATGCTGAAAGAAATCGGCGTGAGCGTGTATTTTGAGGAACAGGGCATCGACACGGCAAAGCTAAGTGCCGAAATGATTTTAACCATGCCCGGCGTGGTCGCGCAGCAGGAGTCCATCTCCATCTCGGAGAACATGCGCTGGAGCTACCGCAAGCGGATGGAACGCGGAGAGTTTAACTGCTGCAAAGCCGCATACGGCTTTCGCCTGATCGACGGCCTGCTTGAAATTTTCGAGCCGGAAGCAAAAGTGGTGCGGTGGATGTTCCGCCTCGCGCTGCGCGGGATCGGCAGGCAAAGCATTGCGAATCTCTTGACCGCAAAGAACATCTCAACGCCAAGCGGTGGCAGGATATGGTCATATACAAGCGTAGACCAAATTCTCCGAAATCCGCGCTACATGGGCGATGCTATCCTGCAGGAAAGATACACGACGCAGACCCTGCCGTTCAAGCGGAAGAAAAACAACGGCGAAATGCCAAAGTACTATGTGGAGAACGCAAATCCTGCGATCGTCACACGAGAAGTTTTCGAGGCGGTGCAGATCCTGCTGGATCAAAGACGCGGAAGCAGCTATGCACAGCGAAACCGTTATCCTTTCTCCGGCATCCTATACTGTCCGGACTGCGGCAAAACCTTTCGCAGACAAACTACAAACGGTAAAGCCTACTGGATGTGTGCAGCAAAATCTGCAGGCAAAACAAACTGCCGCTCGATTCGCTTTCCGGAAGCGCAGCTGGAAGATACCTTTACGCTGCTGCTGCACAAACTGCGGGATAACAGAGAAAGCCTCGTTGAGTCACTGATTCAAAAGACCGAAGAATTCTACCACACGCGCCATGCAAATACCGAAGAAATTCAGCGCATCGATAAAGAGGTCGCAGACCTTGCGGCAAAGAATCACCTGCTTGTGAAACTGTATCAGCAGCAGGCGATGGGCGCAGAAGACTATCATCAGCGTGTCAATGAAATCAACCGGCGCATCCTCGCACTCCGAAGAAAGCGAAGCGGACTGCTGTACTGCGCAGAGGAAAGTCAGCATCTGGGCGAGCTTAGAGACCTGAGTGTTCTCCTAAAGGACAGCGACGACAGCTGGACATTCAATTCGGAGATTTTCCTCGAACTGGTCGACAAAATGCGCGTGATAAGTAAAGAGAAGATTACCTTTGAAATTCTTGGCGAGATCCCGCTTACCGAGCATGTAGCAGGATAGAGAGGTGCAGCATGAAAATTAGAAATATCCCTTTTGGGTGGAAATATGAAAACGGGAAAAAGGTCCTCCATGAAAGAGAGGCAGATGTGCTTCGAAATATGTACCGAGACTACAAGCTGGGCAAAAGTCTTGCGGCGCTCGTCGAGAAACTTGAAGCGCTTGAGATAGAATATCAGGAAGGAAAAACAGATTGGAACAAGAGCAGGGTCAGAAGGCTCCTCAGCGACAAACGCTATCTGGGGACAGAGGAATATCCGGCAATCATTGACCCGGAAACCTTTGAAGCCGTACAAAAGAGACTCAAGGAAGCCAATCAGCAGGGAGCAGTCGATCGAAAGGACGCTATTTATCAAATTCACAATGTACACTGCGACCGGTGCGGCGCGATCATGAAACGTAGACCCAGCTACAGCGGCAAGCGCTATGAAAGATGGGTCTGCCAAAACGACAGCTGCCATCTCATCGCAGCCAAAGCGGATGCAGCACTGATAGAGGATCTGCGCCTGCAGTTAAACATGCTGATTCAGGACCCGCAAAAGATTCGATATGAGGAAAAGATGTCTGCCGAAAAACAGAAAGAGCCAGCGAGAGCAAGAACACTTATCATTGGAGAGGACATTGAGGATCAATACCGGAAGCTGACGGCACAGATTGCAGAAGCCTACAGCAGACTGGACACAAATGAATACCTAACGCAGCGACTGAGAGATGAGTTTAAGAGACAAGAACCACTCTCAGTTTTTTCATGGGAACTTTACGCACATGCCGTCAAGGAAGTCCGTATGCAGGCTGGCGGCAGAGTCGGCATCGTACTAAAGAATGAGCAGCGAATCGGAGGTGGTGAGGATGCAGAGCATGCAGATAGCCAGCCAGAGTCCAAATAAAAATGTCAGAGTTATTCCGGCGACAAAACCGCTTGCAAAACCAGAAGATGCCTTAGACCGTCCTTTACGTGTGGCGGCCTACTGCAGGGTATCCACAGAGATGGAAGAGCAGCTCAATAGCTACGCCGTACAGACTTCACATTACACAGAAAAGATCAAAAACACACCGAATTGGGAGTTTGTCGGCATCTTTGCGGACAAGGGCATCAGCGGCACCGCAGTTAAAAATCGCGACGAATTTAACCGCATGATCCGCTGCTGCAAGCGCGGACGGATCGATATGATCCTCACCAAATCCGTATCCAGATTCGCACGTAACACTTTAGACTGCATCAAATACATACGCATCTTGAAAGAGATTGGTGTTGATGTATATTTCGAGGAACAAGGCATTCACAGCATGAAAGCAGGCAGCGAATTTTTGATCTCGATTTTCGGCAGCCAAGCGCAGGCCGAGTCCGAAAACCTCAGCGCAAACATCCGCTGGGGCAAGGACAAAGCTGCCGCGCAAGGCAAGGTCGCTTTCCCTGCGAAACTATATGGCTACCGCAGGAATCCGGACGGAAGCGTCGAAATCGTTCCGCATCAAGCGGCGGTTGTGCGAAGAATCTATGATGCATACTTAGACGGCGATACTGTCCTTGATATCATCAAGAGCCTTGCAGATGATGGAATCCCTTCTCCGGACGGAAAAGAGAGATGGCATAAGAATACGATCATCGGTATCCTCACCAATGAAAAATATGCCGGAGACTACTTAACGAACAAGACTTTCTGCGCAGATTGCCTAACAAAAAAAGTCGTGCGCAACAATGGGGAGCGCGTTCAGTATTACATCGAGGATCACCACCCGGCGATTATCCCGCGCGAGATTTTCCTCAAAGTGCAGGAAGAAATGGCACGCAGGACAAGCCTTGCGCCGAAAGGCGATTTTTCCTCCGCAACCGGCGTCGGCAAGTACCGCAGCCAGTATCTGCTGAGCGAGATTCTGATCTGCGGAGACTGTGGCGCACGCTATAAACGAGTCAACTGGTATCGCAGCGGTAAGCGCAAAGTGGTCTGGCGCTGCATCAACCGTGTGCAGGGCGGACCAGAGCGGTGCAGCTCGCCGACCATCGAAGAACAGCACCTGCATGATGCCATTATGCAGGCAGTCATGCGGCTTGCAAAACAGGATACCGATGTCCTTCGTATCATCAAAGAACAAATCCGCGCGGGCATTCTCGGCGGGGATGACGGTATCGGAGATATCGAAACCCTGCAGCAGCGCATCGCCTTGAT
>UQMQ01000159.1 GCA_900542245.1 uncultured Eubacteriales bacterium | reverse complement strand
GGCGTATCCGCATACCTCACTGATGAGTGTCTCAATCAATTGCTTGTCGAGCGAACCATGTGGAAGCTTGATGCAGCTTTTCTCGGCGCGGGAAACAAGTGGACAATTTCCACATTGGATATTCAGAATGATTTAGAGGCTGATTCCTACGGCTTCCATGCAGAGCTAAGCGCCGGCGGCGAAGTGAAAGAACTAAGCGGCACGCTTTCGTTTGCAGCAGATCATTTGATATCATCTGTCCTGCTTGACGATTATCAAGACCAATTTGAAAAAAGTCATCCCAACTGGGCAGAGGATCTGGAGGAATACGGCGTTGGTTACTACATCAAGCCCGTGGATTATCAGGCTGCCGCTGTTGATCTTTTCGAAGAAAAAGCATCTGAAAAAACGATGGAATTACGGAAAGCTGACCTGAGAGAGCTGGAAGAAGCAGAGGGAAAAGAACTTGTTGACGAAATCCGCAAGTGGTGTAGCCAAAACGCAGAGAAAGACTTCGACAGTCTGTGTTATCAGAAAGGGAATGACTACTGGATATTATACCGTAACAAGGCTGCCAGCGGCTTATCTATCTGGTGTGAGCCCGAATTGACCGAAGAAATGGAGTTAAAAGTACGCGTATGCTATACCTATCCCCCTGTAGTAAATCAAGTGAATGGTGTATGGTGTCTGGAAAAGATTTCATCACCGATTCCTATAACGAAAATGATAGGATATGATGACAAAACATATGACATCCTTTTTTACGATGATTTTTCGAAGAGTTCCGCAGAAGAAGATCATCTGAAAGATGCGAGCAATCTTTACGGTATAAATGGCGGCATGGTACCAAGGTGGGACTGCAGATATATTCTGCATGATCTAATCGCCGAGGGAACTGTCAAAGGCGATACCGATACCTCGATAAAACCTGATGTGATCGGAGATCTCAAGGTTTCGGATGAAGTCAAAAAAGAAATTCGGGAAATCTATAAAAGCGAATGGGCTGGAAAAGACGGTCTTATGGTTCATAAGATTGAGGATGTATACTGGATTTATTATTGCAACAGGAATAGTAAGAAGGATGCAGATATCAGCATTTGTTTAGAAGGCAGTAAACTTGTGATGAACTGTTATGACAATGCAGAATACCTATTTGATATCGAACCATTCTGCTGGAAACTCTTTGCAGTAAAATCACCGATTGAAATTGAGCAGGTGGAGATCATCACGGGTGATGACAGGCAGACTGTAAATGTTTAAGCTTAACGGTCGGCGATTTGATTTTAAATCAAATCGCCGATGATGTTAAGAAGAAAACTGTTGATACACTTTACAGGTTTCCTCGCTTTTTATTTATAGAAGGGTAAAAAGCAGTTTTTTATGGGATTTCGAACCGTATGGTCATGAGTGAATGGAATGATTGCTGGACATTCGAAACTGACGCACATTTCCTTCGAAGCTTGGAGGCAATCGAATAGGTTAATTAAAGAACTATACACAACAGAGAATTCTGATATCATAGGATTTAGAATAGGTTTATCAAAAGGCACAAGAAGTTATCAAGCACTTCCTGTGCTTTTTGCTTTTTTGAAAGCAGGAAAGGAGAAGTTATGGAGATAAACACAACGCTGTTTCGCAAGGAGCCTCGTTTTGACACGAGGCTGTGCAAGGTGGAAAAAATCTTAGAGCTAAGCGGAAGCGATTTTGTGCATCTAAAAGAAAATCTTTTGGATGAGTACGAATTTCTTACCCGGTATCGCGATCTGATGCGGCTTGATCAAGACGATATCGCGCACTGCCTGATGGTACTTGGCGATGGCCATGAGGACGCCATCCTCATTGAAGCAGAGGGCGCAAGCTACGCAAGGTATGCAGCCTTTCTACCGCTGGTTCGCGCGGCCGTCGAGGCACAGGAAGAACTTCCGATCGAGCGGTATGAACCTGCGATGGAAGAGGGGATGATTTTGGGAGGTCTCAAATGAAGAAAGTAAATATCAGTATCGCATACGAAGAAGAAAAGTATGCAGCGCTTACGATGTACCTTACGCAAAAAAATATGAGTTTGGAAACGGAGCTGACTGCAGCGCTTGACAGTCTTTATGCAAAGCAGGTGCCGCCTGCGGTTCGTGACTTTGTGTCGCAGCGGATTTCTTCCGAGCAGAAAAAAGGAAAAAGGACTGATTCTGTTTGAAAAGTCAGAGATTCGGCATCGAAATGGAAATGACGGGAATTTCCCGAAAAAAGGCAGCCGAAGTCATCGCCGCATATTTTGGAGCGCGTGCGGTGTATGACGGCGGCAGCTATGATGCATACCATGTGACGGACGGGCAAGGGAGGAACTGGAAGGTGGTCAGCGACGCATCGATTCATCCGACCATGCGTGACGGAAGATCCGCAAGTAATTTTTACAAGGTGGAAGTGGTTTCCCCAATCTGTCATTACGAAGATATCGAGACGATACAGGAGCTTGTGCGAAAACTGCGGCGAGCAGGCGCCTGTGTGAATGATTCCTGCGGGATACACATTCATGTGGATGCGGCCCCGCACAGCGCAAAAACCCTCCGTAACCTTGTGAATATCATGGTATCAAAAGAAGACCTGCTATATAAAGCGCTTGCCGTCGATGTCGCAAGAGAGGATCACTACTGCCAGAAAACGGATCTGCGTTTCTTAGATGAACTGAACCGGAAGAAACCGAAAAGTATCGAAAGCTTTGAGCGGATGTGGTATCACGGAGACAGCAGGAGATATACGCACTATGACAACAGCCGTTATCGTGCGCTGAACCTGCACAGCGTGTTCGCAAGCGGCACCATTGAGTTCCGCCTTTATAATGGAACGATGCACGCAGGAAAGATTAAAACTTACATCCAGCTCAGCCTTGCGATCAGTCATCAAGCCCTTGTGCAAAAGGGCGCCTCGCACAGCCGGACAAAAAGTACGAACGAGAAATATACCTTTCGCACCTGGCTTCTTCGGCTCGGTATGATCGGCGAGGAATTTCAGACGGCAAGAAAATTCCTGCTGGAAAACCTCGAAGGTAATATCGCATGGAAAGACCCGGCGCAGGCCGAGCGGCAAAAGGAGCGCCTTGCAGCAAAGCGTATGGAAGAAGCAGCGCAAAGCATGCAAGGAAGAGAGACAGAGGAGGCAGCAGAGCAGGAAGCCGAAACTGAAGCGCAGCAGGATGCGGGCTTTTCCATGCAGATGTTTTAATTGGAACATATAAGGAGAACAACATGAAAAAGACAAAAATTTATGCAGCATACGGAAGCAACTTAAATCACGCACAGATGCGGGAACGCTGTCCGGAAGCAAAATATCTTGGCTCTGCCATGTTAAAGAATCAGAATCTGCTATTTTGCGGGCAGCCGGATCACAGCTTCGCGACCATCAAAACCATGGAAGGAAAGGAAGTTCCAATCGGACTTTGGGAGATCAGCGCGCGAGATGAGAGGGCACTTGACCGCTACGAAGGCTATCCGCATTTTTATCATAAAACGGTGCTTCCTGCTGAATTTGACGGTGAGGAAGTTCATGCGATGGTATACATCATGGATCTTGCGATGCCCGCTGGCCTTCCATCGGTTATGTATTACGACATTGTTGAAAAGGGTTACCGGGACTGCGGACTGGATCCGGCGTATCTCAAAGAGGCGCTAAAGACCAGCATGGAGCGTGTGTATGGCCTTACGCCCACGCAGGAGATGAGTCCCGGTATGGAGATGCTGTAAGCACGCGGTGTTTCGCAAGAGAAAGCCCCAAACTTCCCCTGTGTCCGTTTTTTAGAGGAAAATGGATGGGAAGTAGATGCCGGAACCCAAAAAACGGCGTGTCCGCGCGTTTGGGAGAAAAAAATAGCGCACCGATTGATACGAAAAACAGGAGAGAGTCACTCTCTTTTTTGCTTGCAGGAAAAAGAGGCGGGGGCAAAATCGCCCCTCGCCTCACTTCCCGGAGCCCCGCAATGCGGGTCTCCCAAAGCGTTTTCGAGGTTTTTCATTTCGATGAACATAGGGGTTAAAACGCAGAGGGGAAATGCGAAAAGGAGTCAATGCGGAGAAAAGAAGACGCCGATTCCGCCAGTTACAAGAAGATGACAAGGG
>UQMQ01000158.1 GCA_900542245.1 uncultured Eubacteriales bacterium | reverse complement strand
GCTAAATGACTTTTACCTGCTCCAGGTTGTCCCATTAAAAGAAACCAATTATTTTCTTGCTTATTTTCGCCTTGCATTGATATATTGCCGAAGCGCTGCCCATAACGCCATAGTCGCCGCGGCGAACTGGTAATAATCCGTTTTCGTCTTGATCGGCGTTTGAAAAAACCGGATAGAAACCAGAATATAAAGAGTCGCCGCCAGAATCAGTGAAATCGTCCATCCGCTTCTTTTCATATTAACAACTCGCCTCCTCATGATTTTCCAGATTGTCACCACCTTGTGTCACCATCATACCATAAAATCCTGCATCATGCAGGACTTTTTCGCATTTTAAGCGCAAAAATGTCTAAATGCTCCGCTGGGGCTGTCTGACCTCGTCAATTTCTCGTGACTTCTTCCACTTTTTGGATAACAGATGCTCGCGAATCTTGTCGAAACATGACGAACAGCTTTACATTATGCCGAATCGAGCAGGAGGCGATGACTAGCCGCCCTCCTCTCGCACCGCCGCACCTGCATCGCAGGACCGTTTTTCCCCATTACAAAAGGGCGCCCGCACGTGGACGCCCTCCTATCCGTATCGATCTTAGTCTGTGTAATTGTCGAAGTAACCTTGAATATAAATGAACGGGGTTCCCTTGTCACCGGAGCCGGAGGTCAGGTCACACAGGGAGCCGAGCAGGTCTGTCAATCGTCTCGGTGTTGTGCCCTCGGTCGCCATCTGTCCGACCAGATTACTGTCCTTTTCGCGGATTGCCTGTTCGATCGCGCATTTCAGCTCGTCACCTCTGAGCTCGCTGAAATCGTTGTCCGCCAGATATTTGAGCTTTAGCTCGTTCGGCTGTCCCACAAGACCGTCTGTGAAGCCCGGAGATACCACAGGGTCCGCCAGTTCCCAGATCTTGCCGACCGGATCCTTGAACGCGCCGTCGCCGTAGACCATGACTTCGACTGTCTTACCCGTACGCGCCTTGATGTCCGCCTGCACGCCGTCCACGAATTCCTGACAGTGGATCGGGAAGAGCTTGATCGTACCCTCGGTCGCCTTATTGGAACCTAAGATGCCGTAATCCGGATTGTAGCCGGAGCCGTTCACCGGAGCCGTTAACAGTTCATCCATTCCAAGCACTACTTTGCCGCCTGCCTCTTGAATCAGACGCTTGGTGCGCGCTCTGGTGTGAATATCCGCGCAGATGACCTTGTCCGTATAGTCCACGATCTTGCGCGGATTGTTGGCAAAGATGATCTCTGCCTCCGCGCCCTCCTCTTCAATCAACTCTTTATAGTAATTGACATAGTCCATGTCAGTGAAGGTATGCTTGGACTTGCCGAACAGAGCCTCAAATTCCGCCTGTGTCAAAACATCCTTGTACGGGTCAATGCCCTTTTCGTCCAAAAGGTCGAGGTCCAGCAGATGGTTACCTACCTCGTCGCTCGGATAGCTGAGCATCAGTACGACCTTCTTCGCGCCCTTCGCGATGCCGCGCAGACAGATCGCGAAACGGTTGCGGCTGAGGATCGGGAACACCACGCCGATGGTCTGGCCGCCGAGCTTTGCCTTCACATCCTGCGCGAGCTGATCAGTCGTCGCGTAGTTTCTCTGCGCGCGCGCCAAAATCGACTCTGTAACTGCGAGCACATCCTTGCTACCAATTTCAAACTCTCCATGATCCACGCAGTCCATAAACGTATCGACTACGATTTTTCTGAGGTCATCGCCTTCTTTGATAATCGGTGCACGCAGACCGCGGGACACCGTTCCGATTCTTCTTGTCATCATTCTTTCTCCTTTGCCTTTTCTTGCCGGATCCGTTCCTTGCCAAGATTAACCTTTTCGGCACAGGTTTGCAGGCGTGTATTTCGCCTGACTGCATTAAAATCTACAATTTAGTATATCATAAGAATAAAAAATATGGTACAATAATTTTAAGAATCTTTTGGCGGAGGTAGGCTATGGCTTTTGGCTTTTTCAAAAAAACGATCACAGCAGACACGATTTTTCATAATGGGCACATTTTTACGCAGGACCCCGAACTCCCTTGGGCGGACGCGGTTGCCGTCAAAGACGAGGCAATCCTCGGTGTCGGCAATTTTTCGGAAATGGACGCGATCACAGGCAAGGATACCTGCCTGATCGATCTCGAAGGAAAATTCATGTTCCCCGGTTTCATTGACGCGCACAGAAGTCCGGTGCTCAAGGTGTTTCAGGACCAGTATCTTGACCTTACAGACTGCCACACGACCGACGACGTTCTGTCCGCGGTTTCCGCTTGGGCAGAGGAACATGAGGACGCGGAAGTCCTCTTTGGCTATGGCTACCGCGATGATCTGAAGCCCGAAAGCGCGCCGCAGGAGGCAGCGGGCATAGACGAAGGAAACGAAACAGACGGCGCCAAGGAAACAGCCGCGGAGCTTTCTGCCTCATCCTGTGCCGAGGTCTGTCCGGAAACCACCGAAATCTCTAAAAAAGCGCCTCTTGCGGAGGAAACCTCACGCGCGGATGCTCCCGATCTTTTGGATTTTCCTGTGTCATCGAAACTGCTCAGCGAAGCCTGCGGGGAGAAGCCCGTCCTCCTGCTCTGCCAAAACGGTGTGCAGTGCTGGACGAATATGGAAGCCGACAGGATTGTCGCGCAAACCGCCGAGGAGGAAGTTGTCGAGACCGTCACCGTTTCCTATGTGCTGAATCTTCTGATTCCGTTTGACTTTGAGGAGATTGAGGAGCTGGTCAAATTCGAGAGTGAGGCACTCGCGGAGCATGGCTTCACATCTGTTCTTGACATCGCCGCACCGGATTATTTTGAAACCTTGTATGAGGATTCGATCCTCGGATTATATAACGAGGGCGAGCTGCGCCAGCGCTTTTTCGGTTCCTATCTGGTGAATCGCCCGCTGCAGCCGCGCATGATCGTGCATAAACTGATGGCACGCCGGACAAACTGTCTGGAGATCGGCGATAGGATCAACGCCGAGATGCTCTATCTGTATCTGGAAAACGCGCAGAACCCGATCCCGTTCACGCAAGGCGCGCTGAACGCGATCACCGAAGAAGTCTCCGACAAGGGCTTCGGGCTCTTTATCGAGGCTGACGGCAGTGAGGATCTCACCATGGCTTATCTGGCTTTGGAAAATCTGCGAAGCAAGGGTTACAAAAATAACGTCATCATCGCGACAGACGCTGTGCCTGATGAGAACGTCCTGCAGGAGCTTTTGTACCGGGATACCGCGATACTGACCTACGGTACCGCGCCGCTCGCGCCAAGTGCACTCCCGCCGGGCGTCGGTTCTGTCACAGAGGCGATCGAGCAGCTGACGACAGGCGCTGCGACCATCATCGGCATGAGCGAAAAACTTGGCAAAATCGCGGCCGGATATCTGGCGGATTTCACGCTGTTCGAGACAAACCCGCTGGACGGCAGTCTGCAGCAATTTGCCAAGCAGCAGGCCTGCATGACCGTCGTGGGCGGCAGCATCGTTTATGACGCGCAGTCCGAGGCCGACATGGATCTTTATCGCATCATGTCCACCCAGCAGCTTTGAGATGCGATGATTTGACAGACTGCGATATTTTCACAAGTTTTGGTACATAATACGTAAATACATCGTATGATAGATTTGACGGAGGAAATTATGAAAAAAATTACAACCATTCTTTTGACCCTGCTTCTGGGCTTCGCCATGGCAGGCTGCACAACGCAGGACGACGCCGGTACACCGGAGGACGTTGTCAACCCGACCAACCTGACCTTTTCTCTGACCGATGGCACGGACAATCCGGACGTTGAAAACTTCACTACCATCGACGAGGATCCATTTATCGCCGAAGAGGGCTCGACCGTACTGGAGGCCACTGAGCTTTACTGCATGTCCCACGACATGAGCATCACCATCGAAAAGAATGGCAGCTACGTCACCGAGATCAACGGATTCACGCAGGGCGATTATACGGATACAACCGGTTGGGTCTTTACTGTCAACGGCGAGATGCCCGATGTGGGCGCGGGAGAAATTACCGTTGAAGAAGGTGATAAAATTGCTTGGAATTTTATTGACTTTTCGACATACCCATGGTAGACTATGCATAAAGAATTTGTTCAGAAAGTTCTTATTATCATCACCCTGCCTTCACATTTAAGTGATAAGATGATATTGTCAAAAGGGATTGATGGTAAATCAATTT
>UQMQ01000157.1 GCA_900542245.1 uncultured Eubacteriales bacterium | reverse complement strand
CTTCCGGGACATCGTGGGCGCGGACATCTGGCGGCGGATGGATCTGATCCGCCGCATGGGAAACAATGCCGCCCACACCGGCAAGAAAATCACCGAAGAGCAGGCGGCGCTGTGTCTGGAAAACCTCTATGTCCTTCTGGATTTTGTGGCCTATTGCTATGGCGAGAACTACACCGAAGGGCATTTCGACCGTGCGCTGCTGACGCAAAAAAGCGAAGCTTCCGCCGCTCCGGTGCAGGATGCGCCGGAGGTGGATCTCGCCGCACTGATAGCGGAGAACGCTGCGCTGAAGGAGGAACTCACCGCCCGCCGAGCCGAGCAGCAGCAGACCTATGTGCCCAAGCCCCTCGACCTGTCTGAGTACAAGACCCGCAAGCTGTATATCGACACCATGCTCACAGATGCGGGCTGGACAGAGGGCAAGGACTGGCTGAATGAGGTAGAGCTGCCCGGTATGCCAA
Organism: uncultured Eubacteriales bacterium; assembly: GCA_900542245.1. Classification (GTDB taxonomy): domain Bacteria; phylum Bacillota; class Clostridia; order Peptostreptococcales; family Anaerovoracaceae; genus CAG-238. Next base: position 3,789 of record UQMQ01000157.1, on the reverse strand, counting down.
ACAAGTCCGAGGTGGGTTATGCGGACTATGTGCTCTACGGCGATGATGGCCGCCCGCTGGCAGTAGTGGAAGCAAAGCGCACATGCGTGGATGTGGCCAAGGGACGCCAGCAGGCAAAGCTCTATGCAGACTTGCTGGAAAAGAAGTATCACCGCCGCCCGGTCATTTTCCTGACCAATGGCTTTGAGACCCGCATTACGGACAATATCTATCCCGAACGCAAGTGTGCCGCTATCTACTCCAAGCGGGATCTGGAAAAACTGTTCAATCTCCAGACCATGCGGACAAGCCTGAAAAATGTCATGGTGGATCAGAAGATAGCCGGACGCTATTATCAGGAGGGCGCCATCAAAGCTGCCTGCGATGCCTTTGCACGCAACCGGCGCAAGGCGCTGCTGGTCATGGCCACCGGCTCCGGAAAAACGAGAACAGTTATTGCCCTATGCGATGTGCTGCTCCAGCACGGTTGGGTGAAAAATATTCTCTTCCTTGCTGACCGCAACAGTCTGGTCACGCAGGCCAAGCGCAGCTTTGTGAATCTGCTGCCCGATCTCTCCGTTACCAATCTCTGCGAGGAGAAGGATAACTACACAGCGCACTGCGTATTTTCCACCTATCAGACCATGTACAACGTCATCGACAGTGTACAGGACGAGGAGGGCAAACTCTTCACCTGCGGGCACTTTGACCTTGTGATCTGCGACGAGGCGCACCGTTCGGTGTATAACAAATACCGTGATATTTTCAATTATTTTGATGCGCCGCTGGTAGGACTGACGGCCACCCCGAAAGACGAAATTGATAAGAATACCTATGAGATATTTGAGCTGGAAAACGGCGTGCCGACCTATGGCTATGAGCTGGCGCAGGCGGTGAAGGACGGGTATCTGGTGGATTTTCTGTCGGTAGAGACGAAGCTGAAATTTATTGAGCAGGGCATCGTCTACGATGAGCTTTCCGACGAGGACAAGCAGGCCTATGAGGACACCTTCGAAGATGAAAACGGAGAATTACCGGAGCGCATTGCGTCCTCGGCGCTGAACGAATGGATCTTCAATGAAGATACCATCCGACAGGTACTGAATACACTGATGACCTACGGTCTGACCATCGACTATGGCAATAAACTGGGCAAGACGATCATCTTTGCAAAGAATCACACCCATGCGGAGAAAATCCTCGCGGTTTTCAATAAAGAATACCCGCACCTTCCCGGCTTTGCCAAGGTCATTGATAACTATATGACTTACGCCCAGAGCGCGATTGACGAGTTCTCCGATCCGAAAAAGCTGCCGCAAATCGCCATTTCCGTGGATATGCTGGACACCGGCATCGACGTGCCGGAGGTGCTGAATCTGGTGTTCTTTAAAAAGGTCATGAGCAAAGCGAAGTTCTGGCAGATGATTGGGCGTGGCACCCGTCTGTGTCCGGGGCTGATGGATGGTAAGGATAAGGACAAGTTCTATATTTTTGACTTCTGCGGCAACTTTGAGTTCTTTCGCATGAACAAGGGACGGCCCACCGCCAATATGATCGCCCTGCAAGGTGCGATCTTCCATCTGAAGGCCCAAATTGCCTTCAAGTTGCAGGATTTGGCGTATCAGACAACGGATCTCATTGCCTTCCGCAAGACGCTGGTAGAGGACATGGTGCATAAGGTGCAGGAACTGAACAAAGAGAACTTTGCAGTGCGACAGCACCTGAAATATGTTGAGCTGTATGCAAATCCCGATAACTATAACGCCCTGACCTATGAGGACACGCTACTCATGGGACAGGAGCTTGCACCGCTCATTACACCTGAAGAGGACGATGCCAAGGCGCTGCGGTTCGACGCGCTGATGTATGGCATCGAGCTTGCCTATCTCGCCGGAAAGAAATACGCTAAAGCCCGCAGCGACCTGTTTAAGAAAGTTTCCGCTGTTGCATCTGTGGCGAACATCCCGGAAATTATGGTACAGGCTGAGCTGATCGACAAGATTTTGCATACAGACTATGTGGAGACTGCCGGAATCAATGAATTTGAGCACATCCGGGAGAATCTGCGTGACCTCATCAAGTATATTCCGGTCAGTAAAGTGCACTATGATACGAATTTTGATGACGAAATTCTGTCTGTGGACTGGAAAGAATCTGAGCTGGAGAACGACGATCTGAAGAACTACAAGGCCAAGGCGGAGTTCTACGTGCGTCAGCACATGGATGACGCCGTTATTGCCAAGTTAAAAAGTAATGTTCCTTTGACTGCGGAGGATGTGCAGGCGCTGGAGAAAGCACTCTGGAGCGAGGTCGGGACGAAGCAGGATTATGAGGCTGAGTATGGCCAGAAGCCGCTGGGCGAGTTCGTGCGGGAAATTGTCGGGCTTGATATGAATGCGGCAAAGGAGGCTTTTGCGCAGTACCTGAACGATGCCAGCCTCGATAGCCGACAGATCTATTTTGTGAACCAGATCGTGGAGTACATCGTTCATAACGGCATGATGAAGGACCTGTCCGTTTTGCAGGAAGCGCCGTTTACCGACCACGGCAGCATCGTGGAGGTGTTCACAGATCTTACAGTTTGGATGGGAATTCGAAATACCATAGAGAAAATCAATTCAAATGCTGTCGCGTAAGAACAAGCACGGTTACTGCTATTTCCAGTAACCGTGCTTATTTTTACAGTTCCAATAACTTTTGCGCTCTTCGCTGCACCTGCCGCTCCATCATCCTCAATCTTTTTTCGGGCAGGTTATAGCGCGAGTGCTTCTTGAACTTGAAGTTCAGCAGATGCCGCAGCTTCTCGCGCAGCTCCGGCGTCAGCGCGTCCTTGGCTGTGCCGAGAAAATCATCGTACACGCTGGGGTACAGCGTTTCGATATATGCCTCCAGCGCAGCCTCGTCCGCCCAGGCGTCCGCGCCTGCAAAGTTAAAGAGGGAATTGCCATGGTCGAACAGGGGAGCGGGGGAGACGATGGTATTCGTCCGGTTATCGACCATCACGCCGAAGTTCCCGAAATGCCGATCCACATTGCAGATCACCGCATCAAACACCAGCATTTCGTTCAGCGCGTTGACAAACTTATCTCCCATCTTTTCGTAATACGCCCTGACAGCCCCCATGCCGCCCTTAGAAACGAGATGTCCGATAGGGAGGTAGGCATACGCCTTGTCGGTAAAAAGCTCGCAGGTGGAACAGAGAACGCCCTTCCAACGGGATAAGCCGTAGGGGATCGCGTGAACGCCCATGGCGGCGGCGATTTGTGCGGCGTAAAACTCAGAGTATGGTTCGTTGCCTGTGTTGGCCGCGCCCTCTGTGCCGCCCTTATAGAGATACACCTTACCGCCGATGCGCCGCCAGCATTTGCGAAGCATTCCGTTGGTGGTAAACTCCGGGCTGGAGAGCAGGGAAGCGCGGACGCTGCTGCCATAGCCGGTAAAGGCAAGCTCTGCCAGAACATTGCTGAATGGGTTGTCGTAGAGATTTACCTTGCCGAAAGAAGCGGTGTCACCGTCCTCGACGACCCAATAGCAATCGTTAAGCGATAGTCCTTTACAAACACTGATAATACTGAGCGGTCGGTTGAGGTTTAAGCCGCATTTTGCTAAAAGACTATGGACATAGGCACGATTCTTCGGAATCGTGCGGCGGCGCAGCCAACGGCTCAATCCGTCCGGTGTCAGCGTCAGATCAAGCGGCAGAAATGCAGCTTTTTCTTCGTTTGTCCAAAGGATTTGGATCTCCGGCTCACTGGTATCCGTTGTCGCGGAGAATTTAACGAGCGGTTCATCGAACTGCTTTAAAATATA
>UQMQ01000156.1 GCA_900542245.1 uncultured Eubacteriales bacterium | reverse complement strand
TGAACACTTTGATTTGGATTTCCGCTTCCATTTTTTTGTTTTTCAGCACCGTTTCTACATCCTTTTTTTCAATGCTGAGAATATCCGACATCTTCATGCCGCCGCTGTCAGGCTCATACATGAGCTGTGTACGAATCACCTCTGCCACGCCCTTGTAATCTCCTTTGATTTCATGCACCAGACGCGCAATCGAGAGGGCTTCTTTCTTAAAATGCGGCGGCACCTGTGCATCGGCTTCCAGCTCCTTATAAAGGCGATACGCCTGCTGCATCACCGCCTCCATCTCAGCGATGTTTTTATCAATAATGTAAACCTCACCGTCAAGTTTTGAGGTTTGTACCACAAGACGCTTGAATTCCTCGTCCATTTCGTGTTGAAGCAAGATATTGGAATATCGCTCGATGACAAAAATATTCACCTGCATAATGGCTGTACGGAAAAATGCGATACACAATATGATGCCAATGGTATGGAACGTGATGAAATTTCTGTGAAACAGTACACTCCGCAGCAATAATTCCGCGGAGTTCCCAATTGCATCCGCAAAAAAAATCATGATTGGAAAGTTTCTTACAGTTTTGCTTTCAAGGAAAACTGTACGATACAGAAGCGAATAGACCAACGCATATACCACAAAAAATCCTGCATCCGGGACGACCTCAAGCAAGCTGCGCTTAAAATCATGCCACAGATAAAATTCGTTGATCAGACGAACCAGCGGTGAAATCACCGCGCAGCAGAGAATAAAGCGTGCTGGGGTACGTTCCTCAAAACAGTAGAGAAACAAGCTCATCATCAAAACCGACATGGCAATGATAAAGCCGCTGGTGATTGCGGTGATCCGCACCTCCGATGAAATGCCTACGATAAAGGCTAAGCTCAGCATTTTGGACCACTCATGCAAATTCCCTTTTTTCACTAAACGCATCTGATTTCTCCCTCTGTCAGTTTTTTTGTACAAAAGTGTGCATAAAGAACTCTGCGATTTCTATGCGTGCATGCGCACATGAATGAGCGCCGCTTCGCAAGCTACTCTTGTCAACTGGAGTTATCGCACAGCGATATTTCCTACATCACAAAAACAATATTTTTTAATCTGCCGTCTTCCCTGTATGCTGAAAAGTGCAGGACACTGCTGTATGCCCTGCACTTCTGTATCATAGTACCGTCATGCACTATACTCTTGCGACCTGAATGCCGGTCTTGTGTCCGTTCAGGTCATACGTATGCTCGCATGCGCCGTCCTTAAGCTCGACTGCCAGCGTTTCGCTCTTGATATAGTCCGCGTGTTTCGCCACAGCTGCCTTGACCGCGTCGTCCGCGTCCACAGTGATCACGATCTGATCCATCATCTCGTAATCTGCCTGCTTGCGCAGCTGCTGTACCTTGGAGATCAATTCTCTTGCCAGTCCTTCGTCAATCAGCTCAGGAGTGAGCGTCGTGTCGAGGATGGTGAAAATATTGTTCTCCATCGCGACCGCAAAGCCCTCCTTCGCGGTAATGCGAATATCTAAGAATTCCTTTGTGATCTCAAATTCCTCGCCATCCAACGTCATCACAGTCTTTCCCTCTGCTTCCACGCTTGCGATGAAGGCAGCAGGTTCTTCCTTGCCGAGCGCTGCCGCAAAAACTTTAATCTTGCTGCCCAGCACCGGACCTGCCGTCTTGAAGTTCGGCTTCAGAGAGAAGTTCATATACTGGTCAAGGTTCTGTTCAAAGACTACCTTCTTGACGTTCAGTTCTTCCATGATCAGCGGTACCAGATCGCCGATCAGCGCTTCGTACTTGCCGTCAACCAGCACCTCCGAAAGCGGCTGTCTTACCTTGATCCTCTCCTTTTCACGCGTACCGCGGCCAAGTCCTACCAAGGCTCTGACGATATCCATACGTTCTTCCACGCCCTTGTCGACCAGTGACATATCAGCCTTCGGGAAGAATGCAACGTGAACGGTATCCTCACCGGTCAGATCGGTATAGATCTCGTCCGCGATGAATGGTGCAATCGGCGCAATCAGCTTCGCGACACCAACCAGAATTTCGTAGGTCGTGGCGTAAACGCTCTTCTTATCCTCCGTCAGTTCTTCTGCGTAGAATCTGCGGCGCGCGCGGCGGATATACCAGTTGGACAGATCTTCCGCCACAAAGTCTGTGATGGCTCTGACGGTTCTCATGTGATCATACTGATCCATGTATTCTGTCACATCGTGAATCAGCTGATTGTATTTGCTGAGAATCCAGCGATCCAGCTCCGGTCTCTTCGCGTAATCGACCGCAAAGCTTCTCGGATCGATATTGTCCTGATTCGCGTAAAGCACGAAGAAATTATATACATTTCTTAAGGTTCCGAAGAATTTGCTGACGATATCTTTCAAACCTTCTTCATCGAACTTGGTCGGTGTCCATGCCGGAGAAACATAGAGCAAATACCATCTGGTCGCGTCCGCGCCATATTTGTCGAGCATCTCGAACGGAGATACGGTATTTCCCTTGTGTTTGGACATTTTCTTGCCCTCTTTGTCGAGGATCAGATCGTTGACCAGTACGTTCTTATACGGCGCGCAGCCCTTGACGATCGTGGAAACTGCCATCAGCGAATAGAACCAGCCTCTGGTCTGGTCGATCCCCTCGCAGATGAAGTCCGCCGGGAAGAGCTGATCGAAGTCCTCGGTGTGTTCAAACGGATAATGCCACTGTGCGAACGGCATGGAGCCGGAGTCAAACCAACAGTCCATGACCTCCGGAATCCTGTGCATCGGCTTGCCGCATTCCGGACAGGTCAAGGTCACATCATCCACGTATGGTCTGTGCAGTTCAATCGATTCGTCGATCTTCTCGTTCGCGAGCTCCACCAGTTCCTTACGGGAACCGATACAGTGCAGATGACCGCATTCGCATCTCCAGATCGGAATCGGGGTACCCCAGTATCTGGAACGGGAAATCGCCCAGTCCTTGACCTCCGCAAGCCAGTTGCCGAAGCGCTTCTCGCCGACGTACTCCGGATACCAGTTAACGGTATTGTTGTTCGCAACGAGCTGATCCTTCAGCTTGGACATTTCGATATACCAGGACGGCTTCGCGTAGTAAACCAGTGGGGTGTCGCATCTCCAGCAGTGCGGATAATTATGCTCCAATTTTTCTTTTTTGTAGATTTTATCGCCTTCCGCGAGGTATTTGATGATATCGACATCCAAACCGTCTTCCATAACGAAGCGGCCCTTCCAAGGGGTTTCGGTGTATTCGCCTCTTTCATCAACCGGCTGCAGCACCGCGAGGTTGTATTTGCGGCCGCACTGATAGTCGTCTTCACCGAAGGCCGGCGCGGTGTGTACGATGCCGGTACCGTCTTCTGTGGAAACATAGTCCATGCAGGTAACGATGAACGCGTTTTTATTTTTGTCCGGTACGCAGAACGGCATCAGCTGCTCATATTCCCAGTATTCCATGTCGCGGCCCTTGAGCTCCTCGAGCACTTCGTATTCGTCGCCCGCAAGCACCTTGGCTGCCAGACCTTTCGCGACATAGAAGATATTGCCCTCGTTGTCTCCGGAGGTCATGCGCACCTTGACGTAGTCGATATCTGGTCCGACCGTCAGCGCGATATTGGATGCCAGCGTCCAAGGGGTCGTCGTCCACGCGAGAAAATATTCGTTGTCCGTACCCTTTTTCTTGAATTTACAGGTCAGGGTGTTGACTTTAACCATCTTATACCCTTGCGCGACCTCGTGGGATGCCAGTCCGGTTCCGCAGCGCGGGCAGTACGGCAGGATCTTGTGACCCTCGTAGATCAGTCCCATATCGAAGGCTTTTTTGAGGATCCACCAGCCGGTTTCGATATAGTCGTTGTCCAGCGTGATATACGGGTGATCCATGTCAGCCATATAAGCCATGCGGTCGGACATCTCCGTCCACATATTCGTGTAGGTAAAGACAGATTCGCGGCATTTTTCGTTAAATTCCTTGATGCCGTACGCTTCGATATCCTGCTTGCCGGAGAATCCGAGCTGTTTTTCCACTTCGATCTCGACCGGAAGTCCATGGGTATCCCAGCCGCCCTTTCTCTTCACCTGATAGCCCTGCATGGTCTTGTAGCGGTTGATGGAATCCTTGAGCGTTCTTGCCATCACGTGGTGGATGCCAGGCTTGCCGTTCGCTGTCGGAGGTCCTTCATAGAATACAAAGGACGGCGCGCCCTCGCGCGCAGAGACGCATTTGTGCAGCAGGTCTTCTTCCTTCCATTTCGCGACCTGTTCCTTCTGCACTTCCGCAATCGGTTTTTCTGATAAATTTTTAAACATATCTGATCCTTTCTTCATTGGTTCTTTAGGACAAAAGTGCGCATAACGAAATCAGAGATTTCTATGCGCACATGGCGCTCACCTATGAGC
>UQMQ01000155.1 GCA_900542245.1 uncultured Eubacteriales bacterium | reverse complement strand
GAAAGTGATTCGGATAAACGAAAAATCAACGACATTCTGCTGCTTAAGACGATCGCAAAGTATCTGGCAAGCATTGTCGGAAATCCGGTTTCGATTCGGAGTATCACGGATTATTTCATTTCAAACGGAAGAAAGATTTCTCCGAATACCGTCAGTGACTATGTAGAGGCGCTAACGGAATCCTTTATCTTCTATCCTGCGGAACGATTCGATATTATCGGCAAGCAGTTGTTGAAAGCAAATCGGAAGATGTATATCGTAGACCTTGGCCTGCGAAATCATATTTTGCCGCGCAGACAGTACGACCTCGGATTTTCTTTGGAAAATATCGTATACTTTGAACTTCTGCGACGCGGATACCGCGTCATGATCGGCAAGGTCGGCAGCACTGAAGTGGATTTCGTCGCTGAAAAGCAGGGAGCCTACACCTATTTTCAGGTTACGGCAGATATGACAGCACAAGAGACCTTTGAACGAGAGATGAAGCCGCTTCGGCGCATCCGAGATAACTATGAGAAGATCGTCCTGACCGGCGATAGGCTTACGCTCGGAAACTACGACGGCATTCAGGTCAAATACCTGCCGGATTGGCTGTTAGAAAAATAGCAACGCTTGATTTGCGACTAATTCGCATATTGACAAAGGGATCATGGCGCGGTATAATAATTTGCGAATGAATTGCAAATTGGAGGCATAGCGGATGGCAAAATATCTGACGCGGCAGCGCAAGCGGCTTTTGGAATATCTTTCCGAGCATACAGACGAACAAATAAGCGCGCGGCAGATTGCCGAAGATCTGGCGGCGGATCAGATCAGCATCAGTGCTGTTTACCGCAACATCTCCGCTTTGGAAGAAGAAGGACTTCTCAAACGCAGCGTGCGGGAAGGGACAAGGGAAGTCTTTTACCAGTATATTGCCTCAGAAGCATGCAAAGACAGCCTGCACCTGGCCTGCCGCATCTGCGGAAAGAGTATTCATTTAGGAGAGCAGGAAGCGACGCAGCTGATTCGCGGAACATTAGAAAGCACTGGCTTTCAGATTGATAAAACGGAAACGATCCTGTACGGCGTTTGTGCCGATTGCAGAAAATAGAGGGGGGTGAGCAGGATGGAAAAGAAAAAGAGAATCGCAGCAGCATTTCTTGCTGTGACGATCTTGCTTGTTCTGCTCTTTTCTGCCGCTTTTATCGCCGCAGAAGCTGATCACGACTGCGCAGGTGAAAACTGCCCGATCTGCGATCAGATCACTGTCTGCCAAAACATTCTGAAGACCTTTTCACTTGCTGTATGCATCGCAGCCTTTCCTGCGGTGTTTAGCTATACGCTGTGCAGGGGGAGTTTTGCCTGTGCAGATGTCATTCCAAGGAATACTTTGGTTTCCCTCAAGGTGAAATTGACAAATTAAAAATAAGGACATTTTACAAGGGCATGCGTCTATCTGTTTCGGATAGGCTTTTTCGGCGCTGGTCGCTGCCCTTGTATTTTTGCGCCTGTTTTTAAGTTTTATGATAATTTTGGAGGTAACAAAGATGATGAAAAAAATGATTGCGCTGCTGCTTGCGCTTTTGATGGCAGTCGGCATGCTTGCCGGCTGCGCAAAGCAGAACGATGATGATACGGATGATACAACTGACAAGCTGCGCATTGTCACCACGATTTTTCCTGAATACGATTGGGTCAAAGCAGTCCTTGGCGATAAGGCAGAACACGCTGAGATCACGATGCTGCTGGATAACGGGGTTGACCTGCACAGTTACCAGCCTACCGCAGATGATATTGTTAAAATTTCCGATTGTGACCTGTTCCTCTATGTCGGCGGTGAGTCCGAAGGCTGGGTTGAGGATGCGCTGAAAAACTCCACCAACAAGGATAGGAAGGTCATCAACTTACTGGATGTGCTAGGTGACAAGGTCAAGAGCGAAGAAGTGGTGGAAGGTATGCAGGAGGAAGAACACGAACACGAACACGAGGAAGGCGAAGAGCATGAAGATGGCGAAGCGCATGAGCACGAAGAGGAAGCGGACGAGCATGTATGGCTCTCTCTGAAGAACGCCGAAGTACTGGTCGGTGCGATTTCCAATGCCTTGCAGGAGCTGGATGCTGAGAACAAGGAGATCTATGCGGAGAATGCCGATGCATATGTGAAAAAGCTGGCTGCGCTTGATGCGGAGTATCAAACGGCTGTAGACAAGGCAAGCTGCAAGACCGTTCTGTTCGGCGACCGTTTCCCGTTCCGCTATCTGGTGGATGACTACGGTCTGAACTATTATGCTGCTTTCATTGGCTGCTCCGCCGAAACGGAAGCCAGCTTTGAGACCGTTTCATTCCTTGCAAAGAAGGCAGACGAATTGAACCTGCCTTGCGTGCTGATCATTGAGGGCAAGCATCACAAGATTGCGGAAACTATTGTGAAAAACACCGCCCAAAAAAGCCAAAAGATTCTAACGATGGATTCCATGCAGTCCACGACTTCAAAGGATGTGGCAAGCGGCACGACCTACCTCTCTGTGATGGAGAAAAATCTTGCAGTGCTGAAAGAAGCATTGGCTTAAGGAGGTAAGATTATGGATCAGCGCACCTGTCAAAATCCCTGTGTCGGCTATGACGGGAAGAGCGTTCTGCAAGACCTCAGCTTTGAGGCTCTTGCAGGCGATTACCTCTGCATGGTAGGAGAAAACGGTTCCGGCACGAGTAGAGTTATGAAAACAATTCTCGCCTTACAGCCGTCCCGTTTACAACAAAGAAAAAGAACAACTCATGACAGAAGCAATGGCCAAGATGCCGGTCACGCAGTTTGCCGAAGAGAAAGGCGGTGATCTGCAATGACAGCAATTTTGCAAAAACTGATCCTCTATTGGGAATATCCCTTTGTCCGTTACGCGCTCATTGCCGGCGTGCTGATCGCTTTTTGCTCGTCGCTTTTGGGCGTGACGCTGGTGCTGAAACGTTTTTCTTTCATTGGGGACGGACTTTCTCATGTGGCATTCGGAGCGATGGCGATTGCTGCTGTGCTGCAAATCAGCAATGAAATGCCGCTGGTTATGGTGATTACGATTGTCAGCGCAGTACTGCTTCTGCGTACCGGGCAGAACACGAAGATCAAGGGCGATGCCGCGGTTGCCATGATTTCAGTAGGCGCACTGGCTATCGGCTATCTGCTGATGAATATTTTTTCTGCCTCGGCGAATCTTTCGGGTGATGTGTGCAGTACGCTGTTCGGCTCGACTTCCATCTTGACACTGTCCCTTGCAGAGGTGTGGCTGTGCGTCGGAATGTCGGCACTTGTTGCGGTAGCGTTTATCCTGTTTTACAATAAAATTTTCGCTGTGACCTTTGACGAGGATTTTGCGAGGGCGACCGGTACGAAAGCAGGACGATACAACCTTCTGATCGCGATCATTGTTGCGGTCATCATCGTGCTGGCGATGAATCTCGTCGGCTCTCTGCTGATCTCCGCACTGGTGATCTTTCCGGCGCTGTCCGCTATGCAGATGTTCAAAAGCTTTCGCAGCGTCACAATCTGCGCAGCGGTGCTTTCGGTTTTGTGTGCGCTGATTGGCATTTTGGTGTCGGTTCTGGCCGGTACGCCGGTTGGCTCGACCATCGTTGCCGTTCAAATCGGCGTTTTTGGTCTGTCGCATCTGGCAGGCAAGGTGATGGGAGGTGTGAGAAAATGAAAAAACTGCTTTGCGTACTATGGATGCTTCTGATGCTGGGCTCTCTGGCAGCCTGCGGAAGTGAAAAAAACACAGAGTCAGGGGATCTAATGGATGCTTCGGCATCCGATCCTGCGGCATCACAAGCGCAGTCAGCAGAAGAAACTCCTCCAGAGGCAAGCTCTGAACCGACGCAAGGTTCGGGTCTTGTTGATGTTGACCTTACGAAACTAAGCAGCACCATGGTATATTCCGAGGTCTATCATCTAATATACAACCCCGATGACTATATCGGCAAAACCGTTAAAATGGAGGGGCAGTTCGCGTATTACGAGAACCCTGACACAAAAGATCAATATTTTGCCTGCATGATCGCAGATGCGATGGCTTGCTGCTCACAGGGGCTGGAATTTGTTCTGGCCGGCGAGCATACTTATCCGGACGATTATCCGGCGCCGGACACGGAGATCACAGTTACCGGAACCCTTGAAATGTATGAAGTGGACGGATTTCAGTACTGCAGGCTTGTGGACGCCGCGATTGTAAATGAAACCACATCGCGCAGCTAGGCGGTCAACGTCTTTTGGGAGACTTTTTCGATCGATTTTTTAGCTTGCCGAAACGCTTCGTGCCGGGCATGAAATCTCTTAAGCGATATTTTCATCCAATTCTAAAATCTTTTCATGTCAGTCCTCCACATGATTTCTGTTCATGTGAAAAATTTTTGTTAGGAAAT
>UQMQ01000154.1 GCA_900542245.1 uncultured Eubacteriales bacterium | reverse complement strand
CGATATTTCCTACATAATAAAAAACCTGTCCTTGTACCCAAGGACAGGATATTACCTGCGGTGCCACCTTGTTTGACTCACCGGCTTCCCGCTTTCCTGCCTGCCGCCGTCTGACTGTCCAACCGTCTGACGTAATCATGCCCGAAAACTTCTGCCGGAAAATCCTCTCTGCAGAGTGCCGTCACACTCCTCTCCACTGACGCGGGAGTTTCGTCTCAGATACTCATATGATTCCCGTTCTGTTTATCGCGGTCTTTCGCCTTTCGCGATCTGCCTGCGATCCGGCGCGAAATTCATATTTTCCCCTCGCCCTCAGGAGCCCATTGTGCGAATCCTGCATCTGCCCGGCTTCCACCATCCCGGGTTCGCTGTGAGACCGTAAATTCGTTTTACTTCTCCCTCAAAGGTTTGCTGATTCAGTTTATATACGGAGTTTATCACCGTTTTTGTGTATTGTCAATAGTTTTTTTAAAAAAATATGTTGATTATAATAATTTTTTGTGGGAATACCCAAAAACGGGATGTCTCCGTTCTCCCACCTGCAAAGCCCCGCGACGCGCGGCGGGCATATAGACCCGTCCGCCCGCGGGCGGGCGGCATCAGTATCCATAGGTCTTGCGATAACGCAGCAGCATCGATACCGCGACGAGACTTGCCAGAATTTCAGCAACCGGCAACGCCCACCAGACGCCGTTGAGCCCCCACCACATCGGCATCAGAAGCAGTGCACCGACTTCCAAAACCAAAGTACGCAGGATCGAAACCAGCGCGGAAACCCTGCCGTTGTTCATAGCAGTAAAAAAACCGGACGCGAAGATATTGATACCGGTAAAGAATACGCTGATCGCGATGATACGGAAACCCACGATCATCAAATCCCGCAGGACCGGGTCCTTCGACGCGAAAATCAGCACCATCGGACGATCCAAAAGCTCCGCGACCACCAGCATCGCCAAGGAAAAGCTCAATACCATCCGCGCTGAAATCGCAAACAGCTTGTGAATATTCGCGCGGTTTCCCGCCCCATAGTTATAGCTGAAAATCGGCGCGACACCGGAGGTAAACCCGATCAGCAGCGCCACAAACACAAACTGCAGGTAGAGAATCGCGCTAATGGCTGCGACGCCTTTTTCGCCGACGATCGCCATCATCTGCAGATTAAACAGGGCTGTGGTGATCGCGCTGGAAAGGCTCGTCACCATCTCAGACGCGCCGTTTCCCATCGCCAGCAGCAATTCTTTTCCCTTCCAAACCGGTTTTTCGAAATGCAGCAGGCTCTTTTTATCGAAGAACACGCGCAGCGGAACCAGCCCGCCGACAAACATGCCCGCCATCGAAGCATAGCCCGCGCCTGCCAGTCCGAAATCAAAGACGCCGACCAGCAGAAGATCCAGACCGATATTGACGCAGCCCGCTGCCACAGACAGCCACAGCCCCATGTGCGGTCTGTCCGCCGTCACCAGAAATCCCTGGAATAAAATCTGCAGCGACCAGATCGGTCCTGCCAGCACCATAATCCTGCCGTATTCCACGCACAGCGGCAGTAGCGTTTCGTCCGAACCGATGCGCAGGTAGATTTCCTGATCAAAGGTCAGCAGCAGGGTCATCATGATCGCCATCACTGCCAGATTGACCAGCACCGTCAGACTCAGGAAGCTGCATGCCTCATGGGTCTTTCCCTCGCCGAGCTTCTTGCCGATGACAGCATTGCTTCCCATCTGGAAGACGAAAGTCAGCGCCATGACCACATTCAGCACCGGGTAGACAATATTCAGCGCCGACAGCCCCAGACTGCCCACATAATTGGATACCACAATCCCATCTACGATGGTATACATGGACACAAACAGCATCCGCACCATCGTCGGGAAGGTAAAGGTCAGTATATTTTTCGTATTGATCGGCTGATCGTAAATCAAGCTGTTTTGCCCTTCGTCCGGCATCAAGTTCGGCAGCGCCTGTGCCTCATACATTTTATCTTTTTTGTTCATTGGATTCACCACGCATGCTCCCCTACTGCGAGTAAATGGTCAATATCTGCATATGCGTTTTCAATACGTTCTGTATGATATTCCAGATAGCCATCGTAAATTTCCTGCGTAATACCATGTGCATCCCACTCCTGCAGGATCTCGCCGGTCAGACGGTTTTTATGGCAGGCGTAGCACTCCAGCAGATAAATAAAAAATTTCATTTCGACAGACATTTTATTCTCCCCTCAGCCAAATGGAATTAAGCGGACTGCCTGTTATTTTTTCGGTCTCCCACATGTCGAAGATCGCTCTCTCAGGAAAACTTGCCAGACCGTTTTCAGCATCTTCAAGCAGCGCGTGAGTTTCGGAGTTAATAAAACTTCTGACAGCCTCCATCGCCTCCATGTTATATTTCTGCATAATCCTTTCAATGACATGCCGATCATAATAATCCGTCACAAAATACAACTGCTTTTTCATACTTTTATAACCTCCGTACAATGCAGACAAGTAAGGGCACGCTCTGTCTTAAACACAATCTGGTCTTTCAGTTTCTGTGGCAGCAGTCTTGCAATCGCTTCATCTTCCGTCAAATATCCGTCAAGGTAAAGAATCAACACCGGCATCGTCTGATCATTTGCAACCGGTCCAAGGATTAAATCGTAGTTTTCTTCTTGCGCCTCGCCTCGTCTGTTTGCCGCGACATAATGCAGCCAACGCGCATCCGGTTCTTCAAATTTCAGCATGTGCAAGGATTTCAAAGGCTCTTCTTCGCACATGTAAACGTTGACACAGGCCTCCGCGCTTTTCCGAATCTTCGCGGTTCTGCGCGCCCAAGCCTTTGCCTGTTCAAAATCCGTCGTGGTATAAAATCCTTTGCCAAAGTCTAATTCCCGCTGGTTTTGCAGCAGCTGCGGGTTTCTTACTTCTACATGGCTGCCATGATATAAAATCATTTTTTTCTCCCTGCTTGTGTATCGTTTCGCTATGTACCAGATTCATATTTATTATGCCATAAGTTTTCCATCCCCGCAAGCCAAAACCCGCGAAATGGCTTACTGCCGCTGCGCGGGTTCCTGATAAGTTTGTGGTATGCTGCTTGGTAAAAGTGCACGCAACGCCGCTGAAATTTCTATGCGCACATGCTTTTTTGGATGAGCGCTATCCTTTATAGGCTCATGCGGGTTACTGCTTCTGCCGGTTTGTGTATCAGCTTTTGCAGCTCCATGAGTTTCGCGCTGTCCATCGGCGGTACGCCCTTGAGCCGGTAGGTGATGCCGAGCTTGCCGTATTTTTCGACAGCCATCGTGTGGTAACCGAGCAGCTCGACCTTATCGACAAAACGGATTTTTTTCATAAACACGTTCAGCGCTTCCATATCCTCCGGCGTGTCGTTGATACCCGGCACGACCACGTGGCGCACCCATACATGCTTTTTATGCGCGTTGATGATGTCGATCAGCGCCAACAGCGTGTCCTGCGGCTGTCCGGCGATGATCTCGAAGCGTTCCGGATCCGGATGCTTGACATCCAGCAGCACTAGGTCACATTGGCGGATGGCTTCATCGCTGTAATCGTCCAGATAGGTGCCGCTGGTATCGATCGCGGACTGAATGTCCACCTTGTGCAGCGCGTGGATCGCTTCTGTCAAAAATTTCCCCTGCAGCAGCGGTTCTCCTCCGCTGAAGGTCACGCCGCCCTTGCTGCCGTAATACGGCTGCCCGCGAAGCGCCCAGTGAACGACCTCCTCAACCTCGATTTTTTCGCCCTGGTCCACCGGCCACGAGTCCGGATTGTGACAATACAGGCATCTCGCCGGACAGCCCTGCAGAAAGAACACCGTACGGATGCCCGGTCCGTCCACAGCGCCGAATGTTTCTATCGAGTGAATTTTTCCAATCATACTATATCAATTGCGGCAGCGCGATACGCTCGCCCTGCCGCTTTTTCTCCCATATATCTCTTGTGTTTTAGATCGCTTCGTGGAAGGTTCTCGCGATAACTTCCTTCTGATGCGTCTTGGAAAGCGCATTGAATCTGACCGCGTAGCCGGATACTCTGACCGTCAGGTTCGGATATTTGTCCGGATTTTCGTAAGCATCCTCCAAAAGCGCTCTGTTGAGCACGTTGACGTTCAAATGATGCGCGCCTCTCTTGAAGTAGCCCTCCAAAAGACCTGCCAGCACGTCCGCTCTTTCGTCCGGGTTCTTGCCGAGCGTTTCCGGCGTGATGGAGAAGGTGTTGGAAACACCGTCCTGACAAGTATCCCAGTCGATCTTGGATACGGAGTTCAGAGAAGCGATCGCGCCGTGGTTGTCTCTCTGATGCATCGGATTTGCGCCCGGTGCGAACGGTGTACCTGCTCTTCTGCCGTCCGGCGTATTGCCGGTCTTCTTACCGTACATGACGTTGGAAGTGATGGTCAGAACGGACAGGGTATGTACCGCGTTTCTGTAGGTCGGGTGCTTGCGCAGCTCCTCGATGGTTCTCTCGGAGATCTTCACTGCGATATCGTCTACGCGGTCATCGTCGTTGCCGTATTTCGGGAAGTCGCCTTCGGTTCTGTAGTCCACGATGACGCCGTTTTCGTCTCTGATCGGATATACCTTCGCATATTTGATCGCGGAGAG
>UQMQ01000153.1 GCA_900542245.1 uncultured Eubacteriales bacterium | reverse complement strand
CGGCGCGAAAACATCCGCATCCATGCCTGCCTGGATGCAGACAGTGGTAATTACCGATGCGATAACAAAATACAAAATAAACATCGGAAAAGCCCTCTTCAAACTGAAGCTCTCCGCTTTGCCGCTGTCCTTCGCGCTCTTTTTCGCGCGTGCTACCGCCAGCACCAAGGTAATCGGAATAATCGCAAGCGTACGGGTGAGTTTTACCGTGACAGCTTTATGCAGCGTTTCGCTGCCGAGATTCCACATACTGTCCCAGGTGGATGCCGCAGCCGTTACCGATGATGTATCGTTAATTGCCGTTCCCGCAAAGATCCCGAACGCATCTCCCGCGCTCGTGTCAAATCCAATTGCGCTTCCCAGCATCGGAAAGAAAATTGCCGCAAGCACATTAAAGAAGAAAATGACCGAGATGGACTGCGCCACCTCGTTGTCGTCTGCGCCGATGACCGGAGCGGTTGCCGCGATTGCCGAGCCGCCACAAATCGACGAACCGACGCCCACAAGAATCGCCGTATCCGAAGGCACGCGCAGTGCCTTATGCAGCGCCCATGCAAGCAGGAGAGATATGCCGATCGTGCAAACAATGATCGGCAGCGACTGTTTTCCTGTTTCAAAGATAACGCCAAGATTCAGACCGAATCCCAGCAGTACCACCGCTGTCTGCAAAATGATTTTGGATGTCCACTTGATACCTGCCGCCGCTTTGCCTTTATCACTCCAAAAAAGCGCAATCAGCATACCGAATAATATGGAAAGCACCGGGCCTCCTATAATCGGAAATGCCTTGCCAAGCAGCCATGCCGGAACTGCAATGCCAAAACAAGCTAAAATTCCTGTATAATTTTTTCGCATAAATTCCATTTTGTCTACCTCCGATCATCGCATTTCTGGCACTGCGCCAGGGAATTCTCACTGCCCTCTTTATAAAAAATATCCGACCACTGGCATATGCTCTGCAAAATCGGAGAATACGCACTATGACAGTTTACTATTCGCCCTTAAAATATTTCTCGGTTTGCTTATCAAATTCCGATATGTATTCCTGATCCTGACGCACGCGGAAAATATCATATTCTTTTGCAGCCTTTTCGATAGCCTGCTCATGAGATATTCTTCCCTTGCCCTCAAGAACCTTGCGTCGGTTGTTGCTTAAAAACCGGTTGGTCTGATCTACCCAATCCTGCATACTCATGAGAACCTCATCCTCAGCCATAAGCTCGGCATAATCAATAAACATTGTAACGAGCCTGTTTAGGCGGGACATTTCTTTCTCATTGAGATAATTCTTAGCGACAATAATATCTCTTTTTAATATTTTTCCATCTGGAGCATCTTTCCATGTGGTAAGACCCATAGTAGGCTTTTCTGCATCAGCACGGTCATAAATCAGTTCTGCTGCAGTCTGACCGGTAACCGCAAAATGAAGCTTATTCTGCACAAATGCATAAAAGGTTCTTGTTATCTCACTGTTCTTATCATAATCATAACTGCATTGTTCAAACACGTCTGTGATTTTCTGATAAGCTCTGCGCTCGCTGGCACGAATCTCACGGATACGTTCCAGCAATTCATCAAAGTAGTCTTTTCCAAAAGGCTTTCCGTTCTTTAGCATATCGTCATTAAGGACAAAGCCCTTTGTGATATATTCTTTCAGGGTCTTGGTAGCCCACTGACGGAATTTTGTTGCTTTCTTTGAATTTACACGATAGCCTACGGCAATAATGGCATCGAGATTATAAAAATCAACATCACGTTTTTTCTCAACCCCACCTTCATTTTGAACTAGTTCCATTTTGGAACTAGTTGATTCTCGATCTAATTCGTCCTCTTTATAAATATTTCCCAGATGTTTACTAATAGCCTGTGGTCCGACACCGAACAATTCAGCCATTGACATTCTGGTAAGCCAAAAGGTCTCGTCTTTATAAAACACGCTAACACATACATTGGCATTATCTATTTGGTAGAGGACAATGTCCTGTTTTTCTTCCATTTATAAATCCTTCCTCGATTAGTTTCTATGGTCTTTTCATTCGAGATATTTCCTTAAATATTCCCTGACACATTCCTGCACATTTTGGGCTATGCGTATCGCCTGTTTTTTGTCCATACCGATCTGCGACGCGACGCCAAGCAGGTCCTCTGCTGCCGGATTTTTGCCGTTTCCATGGACACTGGTGGCGTGTTCTCCGCCGATTGAATGACTGTAGGTCAAATCGTATGCCGGCGATAATTTCCATCTTTTCTCTGGTTCATCATAAAGAAAGCTGAAATTCTTTGCATGGTCGTCCCGATTGTGCGCGAACACGTTGAAGCACATCAGGCGGTACAGCTTCTCTATCTCTTGAAAGTCTCCTGTCAGCTTCAGGCAGGCTTTCATCAAAATATCGTAGTCCAACGTCAAATCACGATGCGAGGTCTCCAAAAGTCCGGCAGCCGAGATCACATGAATTCTCCGCTCCTTTCCGTCTTCTTTAAGGGCTCGATCGAATCGCCTTGTTCCGAAATAGCCGCTGCATATTCTGGACGGGAACAATCTGGTTTCTGCCATTTCGATCCCGCAGGCTTTGGCGCAGAGCGCATACTCGTACTCCTGCAAACCAATCGCATCATCATCTTCCTTCGACGGAAACTTGATCAGCCATGGCTGTCCGTTAACCTCTGTCAAAATTTTAGGTCTGGCACCACCGGAAGAACCTCCAAGCCGGAACAACTCATCTAAGCTGTCCGTTTGGTTTGTCGCAAGCAAGCGGCTACATTCGCGTGCAATATCATCAAAATCGCCTATCTGCGTTTCCTCCGCAAGGTCGAATTCCGGCACATATTGCAGTGCGCCCATGCCCAAGCTTCCGACGATCGCAAGCCGATCCAGACTTTCCGTTTCGATGGGATTGATATTGTGCTTCAGCAACTGTCGATCTACCAGGAGTCTGCCCCATCCGTCCGGCAGGCTGTCCGCAAAAACGCCAAAAATGCCGTCGAAAGGCAAAATCTGTGGCACGAAAACTTTCTTTCCCAAAGGCAGCGAAAACGGACTGATAGAAAATCCGTCTGCGATCCATTCTTCACTATACTGAAAAGCAGCGAGATGTTTCCGGTATAATGCCATTGTTCCGACGGTTCGTCCCTCATAAAGAACCTGTAACTGTTTAATCTTGTCCATGTATGATCTCCTCTATGGATAAAAACGGAGCATCCTCAAAAAGATGGATCAGCGCATCGTCCATGTCGAGCGCGATCGCGAGCTTGATCAAGGCGTGCAGGGAAATTTCGCCGCTGGTTTCAAAACGTTTCACGGAACCCAAACTGACGCCTGACTTGTCGCTCAAGGCTTTTTGTGAAATCTTTCTACGCTTGCGGACGGCACGCACGTTTTGTGCGATCTGCATTTGTATTTCTTTTGGTGTTTGTCTGTCTAATACTATCATAGCTAATATTTTATCCTATTTTGCGTAAAATATCAAGTTTTAGCTTATATTTTATCTCAGATAATTTTCCATAAACTCATTCCGGCGATGCTCCCTTCTCTATCTTCACTTATGTGCTACACTTTTCGCAGTAAGTACTACAACAAAAAAGATGCTCAGCTGTGCCGGCATCTTAATTACACTTATAAATTGCAGACCGCATAAAGCGGCAGATTGATCATCCAGTCCTGTTCCTTATATTTTAAGGCAGATAAACGTACCGCCGCGGTTTTTACATTTTTTCTGGTCTGATTTTAAACAAACATTACATTTTTTCTGGTCTAAAGTCACTCCGCGCATCTTCCCTGTGCAAGTTTCAAAAACTTCTTGTCGGACTGGATTGCGTGTGTCACAAATTTTCCATCCCAAAATAACGCATAGGTCGTCACCGGAGCAGGAAGATTCTGCGCCGTATCTCTGTCTGTAATATGAACCGTTTTCAGCGGAATGCCATGCTCCGCCGCGACTTCTGCCACGCGCGGCACCCAGTAGTAAGTAAACGGGCACTGATCCGTATAATAGATCACAAAACCGGTCTCACTTGTCTGCGGACGCTTCGCGCAGTCCTTAAATTTCGGCGGCTGCGCGTCCGGTGCAAACGGCAGATACAAAAGCGTAATCCCGCATTCCGATGTGTCCGCAGTCAAGAATCCTTTATACGCAAGATACTTCGGGTCGGACAGGAACTCCCGCTTTTTCCCTTCCGCAGAAAGAATACAAAGTCCTTTTTTACCCTGCGCTTTTGCATCACGCATACATTCGTCGAGCAAGTCGTTGGAATACCCGTGTCCTTTCATGCTGCCCGCAATCCACAGGCAGTTTATGTAAAGGTAGCCTGCCGCCTCTATCGGTACCCACGCATATTCTGCCGGAATATATTCGATAAAGCACTTGCCTCTTTCTTCACTTCGATAAAAAACAAGCCCCTCTTCAAACCGCTGCTTGAGCCATTCTTTTTTCGCAGCACTCTGCTTGTTTGACATCGCGCAGCAGATGTGCTCTTTGTCGATATTGTCCTTTGTGATTCTAATGTAATTCATGAAAAATCTCCTTCCTTACATCCTCTGAATTACTGCGCCCAGCCAGCGCCCGGTCTTGGACAGCTCGTGCATATTGTCCCGGATGCGCTCGGCGATGGTCTCCCGCTCCAGCTG
>UQMQ01000152.1 GCA_900542245.1 uncultured Eubacteriales bacterium | reverse complement strand
CTGTCGTCATCACTTCCAAGGACGGCTGCCGCGGCGCAAAGCGGAATAATCACCGCAAGCAGAAGAAGCATCGCACCGCCGCCTGTTAGGATAAGCGAAATGACCTTTTTCGTGCCTTTTGACAGTGTTTTTATGTTTTTTACTCCTGCCGCACCTGTTCCTTTTGATTTGCGGCTGAAAATCGGTAAGGCATACTTCCTATCGGCATAGCCTTTTTTTCGTAGGACAGAGGAAATATGGGCTTGCTTTTTTCGCCGATCCTGTAAATTCTGCCGCTGGTTTACGCTTGATGTGGTAGTTCTGCTGTTTTTCTGCACGCCTGCTCTCTTTTCGGCAGGCTGCCAAGAAAAGCCTTCCGAAGAGGAAAGGGTTTCTGCTCGTCCTCCTTGTTCTCGAAGTTTTTTGCTCTGCTGTTCCCTTTCCTTTCGCTGCATGAGCAGCTTCCTGCCCTGCGCTTTGACTGTATCCGCATACTTTCTTCCGTAGAGGCTTGCGTTTTGCGCGGCATAGTGCTCCGGAGACTCCTCTGCCTGCTCATTCGGATTTTCGCGAAAGTGCAAGTTTCGGTAATAGGCTCTATCTCGCTGAGATAGGATTTTTTCTTTTGCCTTGCGCTTTGCGTAGCGTAGTTTCCTGTTATCCATTGCGCATTCTCCTTTCCAAATCGTTTTTTGCAAACAAAAAGCCCGAGCGTTCTTTGCGTCGAGCTTTGTCTGATGTTTTTAATGTCTTTTGCTTATATCTGCGCTTCCCTATCTCGCTTCTGATAAAGCAAGCGCCGCACTTCCATGGTGTCATCAATCACAACATAATATATGGTATAGTTTCTCACATAAATACGGTAATATGGGTATTTGTGTTCCTTTTTGGAGTGATAAGGTTCAAAACTTTTCGGACACGCCTGTCTTTTTCGGATTGCTGCCTGTATCTCATTTACGAGCTTTCGCGCGGCCCCTGGATTTTTCAGTTTCAGCGAGATATAGTCTACGGTATCATTTATGTCCTGTTCAAAAAGCGGCAGAAATCTCAATTTATATTTCTTATCTGTCATGGATTCGCGCCCTAACCCTTCCGAACACTTCTTCCTCTGTGTAGCGCGCAGGATCAAGTTCCGCTGCGCGATCCGCTTCATCAAGCCGCAATTCAACTTCGTCAGTCAGTGCCGCATATTGCTCTAAGCTTAGTACGACCATTGAGCCGTATCCGTTTTTCGTCAGATAGACAGGTTCTCCCTTTTTCACAACGCTTTCAATTTCGGTAAAATTATTTCTTAAATCAGAAATAGGTCTGATGTTAATCATGGCTACTGCGCCCCCTTTTTCTATTATGGCGATATTTTATCATAATTATGATAAAATATCAATAGTCATTTTGCACCCTCGCTTACCTCTGATTAAAATTTGTCGGATAGTTTCGTCGTCATCAAATGGTAAAGCATCGTATCGCGTGGGAAACTGTTTTCAAACGGTATCAGGCTGCTGCCGATTTTAATGAGTCCATGTCCTGCGTCCACATTGGTAATATATGAGAGCTGTGTATCGGAAATGTTTAAAAGACGCGCAAGTTCTTCTCGATTTGTCGCAGCTTGATTTAACATAATGACAAATTCTGAATTCGATAGCATGGTGCGCGATGTGCGATTGTAAGAGATCCTCCACGTCCTGCGTGATCCCTGTGCAGAAAGCGCCGTACTTCCGGACGCGCTTCCAAAGCTTGAACAAGAACTGCGCCGAATATTCGTACTGGAATAAAAGATAAATTTCGTCCACATAGACAAAGGTCTGCCTGCCTTTCCTGCGGTTTGCGGTAATGCGGTTTAGGATATTGTCAAGGATCACAAGCATGCCAATCGGGCGGAGCTGCTCACCAAGCTCCATAATATCGTAACAAATCAAGCGCTTATCGGTATCGACATTCGTCTGCTGGGCAAAGGTATTCAGGCTTCCCTTTGTGAATAGCTCCAGTTCCAATGCCAGCGCGTGGGCTTCCGGCTCCGGCTGCTTTAATAGTTCCTCTCGGAAGTCCTGCAGGGTCGGCGGCACGCCTTGATAGTTGCCTTGCAGGTAGTAGCGATACACGCTTTCGGTGCAGCGGTCGATGATGGACTGCTGCCCTTTCGTAAAAGTGTGCCCTGCGATGATCTGCTCGCAAAGCGACTGTAAGAACTGCGACTTTTCGATGATTGGATTGATTTCTCCGTACTCCTTCGTCATGTCCATAGCATTGATATGATTCGGGCTGGTTGCTGAAATTTCAATCACTTCGCCGCCTAATGCCCGTACAAGGGGCGCATACTCTCGTTCCGGATCGATAATGAGAATATCCGCATCGGTCGCAAGCATATGATTGGTGATTTCACACTTTGCAGCGAAAGATTTGCCGCTGCCCGATACACCGAGGATAAAGCTGTTTCCGTTAAGCAGCTGCGTGCGGTCGGCAAGAATCATGTTTTTGCTGATGACATTCTGCCCATAAAAAATACCCTTTGCGTGAGCGATTTCCTGCACGCGGAAAGGGATTTGTATAGCAAGGGATTCGGTGATCAAAGTACGGAAGATATCCAGTTTCTGCATACCTGCGGGAAGCACCGTATGCAGTCCGTCAAGCTGCTGAAACTTCAAGACTGCAATCTGGCTGACACGCTCCCGCGCAAGTTCCTGCATGGATTTTGTCTGCTGGTTTAATTCTTCTAAGGTATCTGCGGTTATGACGATGGTCAGCACCGAAAGCATCATCTTCTGGTCGCGGCTCGAAAGGTCATCGAGAAACTCCCTTAACTCCTGCCGCTGCATTTCGAGGTCATAGGGCACTTCCGCGGAAAAGTTGTTGTTTGCATTTTGTTTTCTCTGCCAGTTTGTGATATTCGTTTCCGTTCCTAAGAGCCTTGTTTCGACTTCTCTGACGGCTTTTCCTGTCTGAATCGGAAGCATATCGATGGACAGCATCATGTTCTTGCAGCGTGTGGTCAGTTCTGTCACAAAATCGTCCTTCAGGAAGTTTGCATATTCTTTGAGAAACAGAACTCTCGCGTAACGCTCGCCAAGCACGATATGGTCTTTTTGAATCTCCATGCTGTCGGGACAGATATAGTCTTTGAAGCTGTGTCCTTTCCGGCGGCTGTCTTTCAGATCGAACGCAAAGTCGCTTTCTTCGCCTGTTCGGTAAAAATCGTAAAAAATCCTTAGCCGCTCGATTGCGCTAAGCTCGGTGCATTTGGAGCCGAGCTTATTTAGCTGAATGGCAAGGCTTGCGCCGAAGCGGTTAAAATACTGCCTTGCATCGTCTGCGCTTTTTTCGGTAACAGTCACAGTGATGTATTTTTCCTGCATGATGGAGTTTCCCGCAGTTGCCTTGGCAAGCAGCATTTGATTGTATTCCCTGCGGTACTCGTTTAGGTTATCGTTCTGCTCTTTGATAAAAATCCGCTTCTCAAAGTCCGCCTGATTCAGCTTGCGATTGTTAATCGTGATTTTCGTTGCCGCATTGCTGTCTAAAGAGTTGAGCAGGGCGCAGTAGCGTTCAAACATGGTTTCTTTGTCCGCCTCCGAGGCAACTTGATAGTTGATGTCCTCAAATTTGTAGGTCCTGCTGTATTGGTTTTTCCCTACCCGAAACAGTCCGTCGTCATAAACGGTGCTGATGGGAATTGCGTCCTGCACGCTTCTTGGCAGCTTGATGTGGTCTTTTTTTCGTCTTTTTCGTATGCTCACTTTTTCTCTCCTTTGCTTTCTTGATTCTCTTTTTTTCTCCTGCTGCTTATCGTCCGCCTTTTTTCAGCTTCACCGAACGTTTGATGTCCCGCCTGTTCTGCACACACGAAAAGCGCATAGCACAGGTTCTTCGGCTTGAAGATCAGTTTTTTTGGCGTCAATAGTTCCGTCTTGATCACTGTCCAAAGGAATTTCTCCGCGGGCATTTTGTTGTAGGTCACAAAGCCGAGCATCGCGCAGGGCAGCATGCCGAAGATACACGCCCATGACACAGCCTCCATGCCGAGCCTTCCCCGCAGCAGAAAATATATCCCGACAGATATGCCAAGTCCCAAAACAGAAAAAAAGAACTGACGCAGCGTCAGCCCCCAAAACATCGCCTCCCGGTATTCCCGGATCTCCTTGTTTATTTTTCGTTCCATAGGTCCTCCTTTTCCCTAAGAAAAAAGCAGCCTGCGCGGGCTGCTGATCAGTATTTTTTTATCATTCTTTCTTCGGAAAGCACAAGCTTAAATTCGTATGTCTTTCCAGCGAATGCTTGTCCTTTTTTATATAGTTCCAACTCGAAATATAATCTCCGCTAACGGAAAAATCCGATTCTGACAAGAATTTTACGAAGCCATCTGTATCTGTTTTATATTCTGACGCAAAGTGGTACGCATCTTCTTCCTTCTCCTCGTCAGAACTATTCAGTTTGTTATACAAAACATGGTCGAGATTGCATGACATATAGTAGGCTGCATAGGGAATGGTTCCCCAAATAACAGCAGAGGTTGATAGTTTATCCATGTTCTTACTTTTTGCCAAATTGCGCTCTGCAATTCCCTGTTTGTCACAAGTTCTGATAGCATCTACAGAATAAAACGGCTTCTCAGCTTCGTTGTCCTCTATAATACATTCCTCCGACACATAGGCTCCGTCCATGTCC
>UQMQ01000151.1 GCA_900542245.1 uncultured Eubacteriales bacterium | reverse complement strand
CCATTGATGGCAGCGCTGCAAAAGATATCTTAAATATTTTATCATAAATTCAAAAAAAGTAGTAGCAATTTTTTTCATTATGTAGTATAATGTTTTTTGCAGTCGTTCGAAAAGCATTTTCGAATTTCTATATGCTACCGTGGCTCAGTCGGTAGAGCAGCTGATTCGTAATCAGCAGGTCGCCGGTTCAAGTCCGGCCGGTAGCTCCAAAAAGCGCTTCATGAAACTCATGGAAGCGCTTTTTCTTTCCTTATTCTGCTTTTAGCGAAGTCTCGCAAAGCTCTCTGCCAGATTTTCATGCACCACATCTTTCGGTTCGAATTTGGTCAGGCGCAGTGCCAGCTGCAGCATCACGCCGATGCCAAAAACAGCAAGTACGGTACCCAGCCCGATCGGTCCACCCAGACGCCATCCGGCAAACAGCACAACAGCCAGAATCAGAACATTGACCGCGCCGATTGGGATCTTCCTGATACGTCTGCTGCAGGCAAGCAGAAGCGAATCACGCGGACCACAGCAGAGGCCGGCTTTCATATAGATGACCTGTGACAGCCCCATGATAAAAAAACCGATCAGCATCATGACAATGCCTGCCCAGATATTTTCCTGACTTGGAATGAGATCAAGCCAATTTAAAAAATCAACCGTCTTGCCGACAAGCACAGCGTCCAGTATCGTCCCGATGCCGATATGCTCTTTCAGCAGCAGGTCGATGAGGATCAAAATGACTGACACACCGACAGACGCGGTTCCGTATAGAATCCCAAAAGTTTTGGAAAGTCCCAGGTTTAATGCATCCCAAGGGGCAACACCGATGTTGGCCTGTATGGTCAGATAGACTCCGGCGCCGAAGCAGATAAGCCCGATTGCCGCAAGCAAAGTTTTTTTCAGTAATTCTCTCATTTTGCCTGTCTCCTTTTGCTCGTATGCTTAGCCCTGCGTTTCCGGTCCGTTAACGTATTCGCAGTAGGTGTGAATTGGACAGACGTCGCATTTCGGTTTGCGCGCGTCGCAGCACTGTCTGCCATGAAAAATCAAGCTGTGATGCGTACGGGACCAGCGTTCTTCGGGGATCTTCTCCATCAGCGCAAGCTCGGTCTTAAGGACGTCCTTTTCGTGTACCAGCCCGATGCGATTTGCCACGCGAAACACATGTGTATCCACCGCGATCCGCGGCTGTCCGAACCCTACCGAAAGCACCACATTCGCCGTCTTGCGGCCCACGCCCGGCAAGCTGATCAGCGCGTCATAGTCGTCCGGCACTTCACCGCCGAAATCGCTGCACAGCTTCTGTGCCATCGCGACAATATTTTTCGATTTTGTCTTATACATACCGATCCGTTTGATATATGCCGCAACATCCTCCGGATCAGCTTCTGCCAGCGCCTGCGGCGTCGGATACTGCGCGAACAGCGCGGGCGTCACCTGATTGACAGATTTGTCTGTTGTCTGTGCGGATAGTGCCACCGCCACGATCAGCTGAAACACGTCCTGATGATGCAGCGCGCATTCTGCCTCCGGGTAAGCTTCTTCCAGCAGGTCGAGAATCTGCGATATTTTGTCTTTTTCTATCATGATCTATGCCTTCTTTCTTGACTTTTTCCTCGATGTAATGGTAAAATTGTATACAATAGGCAAACGCGCGCGTGACAAAACCTGAGATTTCTATGCGCGCATGGCGCTCACGCATGAGCAGTGCTTCGTGAGATGCATTTATCGCGATTTTGGAAATGCCGCTTCGCGGTACTTCCTTCATATAGAAAAGCTGCCTTGACCAAGCTCAGAAGGATGCGATGCCCTTATGTGAGCTTTTCTCGAGGCCGGAAAGGATTCTCCCCATGCTGCGTTTAGACTTTTTAAGCAACGATTATCAAGATACTAGATCATCGGTCGAAAAAACTACCGATGCCATCGCGATTGAAATACTCACCGGCATTTTGCGTCAGGGCAGGCATTTGGCAGAGCAGCAGCTCTGTGAGCGTTATCAGCTCAGCCGAACACCGATCCGAGAGGTTCTCAAGAATCTTGAAAGCCTCGGCCTGATTGAACTAATCCCCAATCGCGGCGCCATCGTCCGTGGTCTTCCGGCTTCGGCACTCGATGATCTTTTTTATATGAAAGCGCTGCTCTATCCGCAGTGCGTGCGTTGGGCCATCGAGCGCATCACGCCGGAGGAGTTTTCCATGCTGGAGGAAACCTTCGCGTTTATGGAATTCTACACTGCTACGGACGATATGGAAAAAATGCAAAAAATCAACCGCGGTTTTGAAGCCATTATTTATAACGCCTGTCATAATCGCGAGATGGAATCCCTTCTGCTTCGATACGACTTTTTTATCCGTTACGCGAACGCGGACGTGAAATATCCGATCAATTATCTTTCTACTGTCTTAGAGGAACACCGCGCGATTTTTGAAGCGTTCCGTACGCGCAATCCGGAGGCCGGACAGGATGCCGCGCAAGCGCACATTTTCCGTTCCATGCTGCGGCGAAAATAAAGGCAGTGTGTAAAAGCCGAACCGGCGGATGCAGCGGCAAACGTGCAGAATCAAGCGTTTAGTCGCACTCTTTTGCTGTTTTCATCCGATAAACCCCAAATGTTCCAGTAAAATCTTTGTGCCGATCAGAATCAAAATGATGCCGCCGGCCAAGGTCGCCTTGTCCTCATACTTCGCCCCGAACTTATGCCCGACGCATACACCTGCCGCGGAAAGCACAAAGGTCGTGCAGCCGATCAGCGTGATGGCAACTGCGATCCGCACCTGCAGGAAAGCGAACGAAATGCCGACCGCCAGCGCGTCGATACTGGTCGCGATCGCGAGGATGAGAAGCTCTTTGATATCCAGCTTCTGCCCGACGGAAGCGCTATTCGGCGCGTCTTCTTTTTTTCGAACAACCTCCCAGATCATCCTGCCGCCGATAAAAGTCAGCAAAGCGAATGCGATCCAGTGGTCAAAGCTTGTAATATAGGCTTCAAACTGCCTGCCGAGCAGCCAGCCCAAAAACGGCATCAAGGCCTGAAATCCTCCAAAGAACAAGGCAATGACCAAGGTTTGCATCTGATCTAACCTATGCATGTTCAATCCCTTGCAGATCGCAACTGCAAAAGCATCCATGGACAGCCCCACACCGATCATAAAAATTTCAAAAAAGCCCATAAATTTTTCTCCGTTCTGTCGTCACATGTGACATGTTCCCTCATAAAAAAATAATCTTCTATGCACAAATCACAGAAGAATATTTTAATATATTTTCTGAAAAAAAGCAAGTTTTCCGGATAATTATCACTTTCGTTCCCCATTTATCGGCAATTCTTATGATAAATGTGCAGCAGACCCTTTAGGATCAGGTCTTCATCTAAGATCATTCCCCGTTTGCATAAAGGCTTAATTACGCCGGCAAGTCCGCCTGTGATAATCACAGTACATGGCTGTCCCAACTCTGCTTCGATGCGTTCTGCCATGCCGTCAATGCTGCAAGCCGTCGCATACATCAATCCGCTTTTGATACAGTCAACGGTGTTAGTACCAATCAGTTTTTTCGGCTTTTCGAAATCAACCTTCGAGAGCTGCGAGGTCGATCGAACCAGCGCCTCCGCGGAGATGGCCATGCCGGCTGTGATCATACCGCCCACATAGAAGCCGTGTTGGTCGATGACGGAAAATGTCGTGGCTGTTCCCATATCGATGATGATCTGCGGCAGCGGATACTCCTGCAGGGCGCCGACAGCCTCCGCCACTAAGTCACTGCCAAGCTGCGCGGGGTTATCGATGCGGATGCTCAGCCCGCTTTTAATCCCGGGACCTACCACAAGCGTCTCGATACCAATCAGTTTTTCGATCGCGCGTTTCAGTGTGTTGGTGATCGTCGGCACGACCGATGCCATGATTGCCCCATCAATCTGCTGTGGAGTCAGCGTGTACATATCCAGCGCGGTTTTGATCATCGCCGCATATTCCAGATCCGTCGCTTCCCGTTTGCTGGAAATACGCTCGCGGAATACCAATTCGTTTCCTTTGAAACATCCAAGTAATATGTTTGTATTCCCGATATCGATTGTTAAAATCATCCCGATTCTCCTTTTCCTATTCGCTGTGGCAAGGACATCCGCCCGGACGCTGAGCGGCTCTGCTCTCGTCTTTCGACTCGGCCTCGCTGTGACAAGGACATTCGCCCGGACGCTGAGCGGCTCTGCTCTCGCATCCTGCTCCGTAGTCGCCTTCTACGACTTGTTCCTAGCCAGCTACCTTAAAGTGCCACGCGCTAAAGCGCTGCACTTCTTGGCGTGAGACCTGCCTCGCTTCTGTCTTCGCCTCCTAGCTCGCCAATCAGCGGGCTAGGGCTGCAAAGCTGGGGAACAAAAGCAGAAGGTCTGTTTTGCCATTCAAACTTCGTTTACACTCGTTTTCATGGAACAGAACCATTCGCTCGGGCATCTGTCTTTCATCAGCTCTGCTCTCGTCTTTCGACTCGGCCTCGCTGTGACAAGGAAATTATAACATGCCTGTCTCTAAAATGCACGACAAAAAGGCTGTGAAACTCACATTTCACAGCCTTCACGATGGCATTACGCCTTAAACGTCAAATTTGTGCCGTCACTGTCGATGGTCACGCTACCGCCATCCAGCAAGTCGCCGCGGATGATCATGGACGCCAAT
>UQMQ01000150.1 GCA_900542245.1 uncultured Eubacteriales bacterium | reverse complement strand
TTTTGATGATACATAGGAACTCCTTAGTTTTCATGGAAAAGCCAGCCATAGTCTTTCCGCGTGTCAAGAATATAGTCTACATAGATATTCCCATTTTCTTCATCAATTACAAATACCAACGCGTAGTTTGAAAACAATAAGTATCGATATTTTTGATATGGTAAATTGACTTTGTCGAAGCTCGGACAGCGATATGGCATTTCCTCTAATGATTTTATATTTTTGAAACAGTCCGTTTGAAATTGTTTCGCAGCTTTCACGCTGACATTTGCAAGGAATCCTACATGTTCAGATAACATTGCCAACGCTTCCGGCGCAACAATAACATTATATTTCCTTCTGCTCACCTGCCGCCTCCTCTATGACTTTCCCCAGAATATCATAGACTTCTTCCGGAGAATATCCTTTCTGTCCACGCATTCTGTTTTCCTCGATTTTCAACAAGTTCTCTCGAAGCTCCAAAATTTTTTCTCTGCGATTAAATGTTTCCATATCCATAATGACCGCATCACCTTCGCCATTCTTTGTTAAAAAAACAGGTTCTTTCGTCTCTTTGCAAAGTGATACAATATCATTATAGTTTTGCCTTAGTGTCGCGGATGCTTTAATAATCATTTATCGCCCCTCCAATCAATAGTCATATTTTTATTATATTATATCTTTATATGTCTATTGTGTCAAATAAGTTTTTGCAAAACAGGGGTCTTAGGGGTTCCCCCTAAATGCGCGTTTTTCTCCGCAGGAGTAAAAATGCACTGCTTGCTAAATCATTGCAGCATGCTTTCCCCGCCTTTTGCCTTCCGAAAAGAAAAGCCCCTGCAGGCTACGCAGGAGCAAACTTTCATCTTATGAAATTGCAAATTATCTTACAGGCTCGCTCGTTTCTTTCACCTTTGTTCGGGTCGGAATCGCAAGCAGCTCTCTTGTCCGCAGCGCAATCTGTTTTTCGATCGCCGTCAGCCGTTCTTCCGGCAGGTTTCTTTCAATCGCTGCCTTTTCATTAAGAAAATTTTATCACATCTCGCTTCTCTTTGCAAAGTAGTTTTATATGAATTTATAACGCAGAGACTGCAAAGTATACACCTACCTTGCAGTCTCTTTTACATCAATTTATGCTCCTGAAATCATTGATGTCTTGTGATATTGTTGTGTGTCCGGGTGATCCGGTTTGCCTGATTTAAGCTGGCTGCCCGGATTTTATTTCCCTTTCGTCCAAGTTCTGCTTGCGTATTTGCACTGCTTGAGCGCGGTCTTCGCGGCAAGCTTGCCGTTTTCGTCGTAAACTCTGACCTGAACCTTATAGAAGTATTTCGTTCCCTTCTTACCGCTTGTGTTGGTGTAAGAAGCGGTCTTTTTCGTGACGGCTGCCTTGTAGCCTGCGGCTTTCTTCGTCGAGCGATAGAAGCGGTATTTTACCGTATAGCCCGCGTCTTTGAGCTCTTTGATGATCGCCTTGTCCTGCTTGTCGAGGCTGACGGTGACTTTGACGTTCTTCTTCGCGGTCTTCGCGGAACGTGCCACCGGTGTCAGCTTCGCAGTGAGCGTCTTGACATCTGTCTGCGGCTCTTCCGCCACTTCCAATCCCAGCTCATCTGCGTCAACGAGCGCGAAGGTCGAGAAATGCGGCGTGGTAAATTCGAAGTACTTCTTGCCGCCGATGGTCAGGACTTTGCCTGCCAGCTGTTCGATCTTGCCGTCGTCTGCGATGTGAATCGCTGCAACCTTCTTGTCGAGCAGCTTGGAAACGATTTCCGCAACCACTTTGACCTTGCCCTTGTTGAAGTCAGAGATGACCTTGTCGCCGGATTTGATCGTCAGCTTGAGCAGATGACCGTTCGCGCCGGCTGCCTTCTTCTGTACCTCGGTTGGCTTCGATACCTTGGTCACTTCGAGCGTGATCGTCGCGCCCTTCGCCTCAGTGAGTACGGTCTTGATCGTCTCTTGGTCGAGCGTCACCTTGCCGTTTTCGGTATTCACCGTCAGATCGGCGTCGGTCTTGTCCGCAACATTCTTCACGAATGTTACATCAAGTGAGAGCTGTACGCTGTCCGCGCCCTTCGTATCGGTCTTTTCGACCTCCAGTACGATCTCGGCAGACTTGTTCTCCGCTGCCTGCTTGATGATCTCGTCGTGATGCGCCGCATCGACCTTGACCTCGGCAACCGTTTCCTTGGTGCCATCGGCACTCGTCTTTTCCGTCACCTTGACCTCAGTCGGCGCGGTCGTCGTTGCAGCGCCCTCCTTACCGGTCGTCTTGATCGGCGATTCCGGCATTTCCTCGGAGCCTGCAATCGTTTCTACCCCCAGAGCCTTTGCCAGCGCGTTGTAGTTTTCCACGTCAGCTTTTGTGATGTACTTCTGCTGCTCCGCGCTGAGCTTCTTGTACGCCGCTGTCGCTTCGTTAATCTGACTGCGGTAGGTATTTGCCTGTGCCTGCGTCGGATTTGTCAGCTTCGGCAGCGCCGCGAGCTTCGCTTTGGCATCGTCGATCTGCTGATAGAATTTAATCTGTGCTTCCGCATCCGTCAGCTTCTTAACATCTGCTGCCGTAATGCTATTCTTGTTAGTCAGCGCGTTATAGGCTGCTCTTGCAGCTTCCACTTTGCCTTTTTCACCTCTGTAATTGCTGTAGGTAATGGTTTTAATCTCTGCGATCATCTTCTTTACTGCGCTTGCGTCAGATCCGCTGACTACCTTAATTGTATACTTGGTTCCCTTGCTAACAGAATTCATCGTCGGCCAGCCATTCTCGCCAACACCTACATAAAGGATGTCTCCGGATTTCACAGAAATCGTCTCGGTCATCTTGTATCTTGCGCTGTCTTTGTTATAGCTGTTTAAGAAAATCCGCGCTTGGTAGTTCTTGTTTACGGCTTCCGGCTTGACTGTCACATTTGCTTTGCCGTCTTGATTCCCATTGATAACCAATGTATATTCCGTATTGTCTCCGCTGAACGATGGCGAAAGTGTTCCGCCTGTGACGGTCAGCTTATCCAGTTTGGTGTTGCTGTTCCCCCATGTGCCGCCGATATCTGCGCCATAATCTAGAGTGAACATCACATGAATTGTATCTCCGTTTTCCAACTTGCCGGCTTTCACTGAGAATGCTGCAAAACTTTCGTTGACAAACCAATCATTTAAGGTGCCCATCCATCCGGACTTGTTATTTCCGTCAAATTCGCCAAGTGTTTTGCCGTCTTTTTCAACGGATGCCAAGTAATCTATCGTATAGTCACCCTTAGGATTCTCATTGTCAAAATTTTTCGTGCCATTCCAGCCGTAACCTTTCTGGTCGAGTGCTTTCAAAACGCAGGTCATCATCGTGTCATATTCTCCGAGGTCGTACCAGCCGTCTACGATCTGTCCTGTGAAGGCACCACCGGAATATTTCGTATTTTCGACTGTTACATATACTTTGCCCACGGTTTTTCCGGAATCATAGGTTGGCTTCGTGCCCGGCTCTGCGCTACTACCCGAAGCTGCGGCTGCTAAGGCTGCGATTGCAGCTTTTCTTGCCTTGGCTACAGCTACCATGGTTTGTGCTGCTTCGATGCTGTCATAACCACTCTGGTATACGCTTTTCAGTGCGCTGTTTTGATATCCCTCATAGGCTGCCTTCAAAGATTCCTGTGCGGCGGTCTTAGCTGCCTGAAGCTGCTCCGGTGTTCCGGTTGGGTCAACGATATTCTCGTATCCCGCTTTGGAAACCATCTTTACCAAAATGGTAATCTCGTTGGTTTCAATATCCTTTGGAATCGGATACTCAACAAGAAAGTATCCGGAATACGTCCCAAGCGTCTGCGGTTCCGCGAGATTCCAATTCTTACCATCCACAGACCATACCATCCAGTATTGCTCATCATTTGTATCAAGATAAGCACGAACGAAGGCATGATTGCCTGCCTTTGCCTTAAATTCACTTCTATATTTCAAGCTTGACCATGACGACGATGCAATAGCAGGAAGGCTTCCGTCCAGGTTCGGTGTCATCCTCCATGTCAGCTGTGGCCAGCCAAAATATGGGTTGCCCCCTGTTTGTCCGATACCAACTGCCAACGGAAGCTGCGTGAACCCGTCAACCTGAATCGTCACATCTGCAAGTTTTTTGAAGGTAGCCGCATCAAGAACTTCAAGTGCTTTCAGTTTTTCGAGTTCCTTCGCTGTAAAGAATCGCTTTTGGTAAGCATCTCTTTCTTTGTCTTGCGGCGCGCTCAGGCTCTTGTACGCGGATTGAATCTGATTGACTGCTTTCGCATAAGATTCATCAAGCGTTGTTACATCTTCCGGTATGTACGGTAGTTTTTCTGTGATCGTCTTGGTAATTGCTTCATAGTCAATCGCGTTTTTCTTTGCCTCGTTCTGAAGGGCTTCGTAATCGCCCTCGAAGCGTTCCATTAAATCTGCAAAGGTTTTCGCGCTTTCCTGATTTTCCTGCACCGCCTTATAGAAAGTTGTAAAGGAGTCTTTATAGTATCCGTCTTCAAAATCATATTCCTGATATTGTTCAAAGAGTGCTTTTGCTTTGGCAAGATTTTCTTTTCGATACTGCGCTATCAGAGCTTGCTCATTCTCAGGTTCCTCTACATAAATAAGGGCAATATCACCTGCCACCAGACTGTGATAGGTACCCATGGTATAGTTCTGATAGACATCCAGTCTTGTGTAATCATCTTCCCGAATATCGTGCAAAGCGATTGTGTACCACCCGCTCCTTGCAAAGGTGTAGCTCGCCTTGCCGCTTGT
>UQMQ01000149.1 GCA_900542245.1 uncultured Eubacteriales bacterium | reverse complement strand
CATCATTGGTTTCTCCATGACTGAAGGGTAATACCTATCTTTGATCGTGCTGTTTAATTTTGTTTCGGCAGATGTTTCTTGGATCCCCTCTAATACAGCAAACAGTCTGCCGCATAAGTATCCGATGTCACAACAGTCTTTGTCTAAGCCCACTTTCCATTCCTCCTTTTTGTGATTCTCTTCTTTATTTTCTTCCATATGGTTCATTAGATATGCTTTTACAAGACAGGCACGTGTCTTTGTCACGTACCTGTCGATTTTAATTTTCCGTATCACCGTTTCCAGTAATGCTTTCGGATACGGGTACCCATAGATTATGGATTTCAATAGCCTACTGAGCAATTCCGGATCAATTTTTTCGTCTCTGCTTCTTGGAACATACTTAGCATTTCCTCCCCCTGTGTTTTCTTTCAGAGACAGGCAGTTCATTTTGATACTGGACAGCGGCACGACCCGCACTTCTTTCGATACCTGCAGTTCATCCTGAAACTTTGCGACATTCCACAGCATGTCCAAAAACTTTTTCCGATAGATAAATTTAACAGAAATTCTGGACGAATTTGGTTTCAGTCCAACGATATAGAAGTCAATATTGCCGTCCAAATCTGCATCGAATGCTTTCAGCTCTCCGGTTGTGACTTTTGTCTGCATGCCTCTCTCCAGCAGGCTCTTTAAGCTCGCATTGACCGCTTCCGCATCGGGCTTACGCTCAGATTGACCCATCAGAAATTCCTGCAGCGCCATTTCGTGTTCATCACCGCCATCCATCGCCCAAAAAGCAACAGTAATGTCATCCATGATTATGCGGTGCGACCGTTGTTTGAGAATGTAATTCAAGGCCTCCGTGTACTTACGCATCGCAAGCTCAGAAATATTGCTATTATAAGACTGGTCATTGCCATAAGAGTTTTCCGATGAATTATTGAAACCGATCAAAACCCCGCCGGTCGAAGCGCCACCGGCGACACCTTTGATCTTGCTGTGGATTCTTGCAATATCAGAAACCTCTCCTGTGATGGCGCACTGCGCCTGATACTCGCCGGGCTGGCTCTGGCTCTGCA
This sequence comes from uncultured Eubacteriales bacterium, assembly GCA_900542245.1. Taxonomy (GTDB): domain Bacteria; phylum Bacillota; class Clostridia; order Peptostreptococcales; family Anaerovoracaceae; genus CAG-238. The sequence goes on along the minus strand of UQMQ01000149.1, from coordinate 3,723 downwards.
CATATTCACGCTCCCATTTCGCTTTGATCAGCGGGTCATCCTGCAGCAGCAGATCCGGATTTCCGACAAGACAGAATGCAAACCCTGCGCCTGCGTAGTCTTTTCCTAAGTCCAGAATATGCCGGTTCTCTGTTTCAGCCTCCGGCTTCCAGGATTGCAGGAAGTGACGGAATGCATCAACAATCGAGCTGTTGATCCCGTCAATGAATTTTAAATTCCGATCCACAAACGCCTGATGCGATTTCACCGCCTTTCCGGTTCTGTCCTGTGGATTCAAGCTGTCTTTCTCTCGGTTCAGCCCAAAGATGTACAGCGGTCTGTGTTCAATCGTATTGCTCTCAATGCCCGGTTTCTCTGTTCTCTTGGGAAAATCCAGCATTGCTGGCACCAATATTTCCTTTTCTTTTCCGTTTTTCTGTACTTGTATTTCTGTTTTCTGGCAGGAAATGATTTTGTCGATTTTTCCCTCCGGCGTCAGTACAATTTTATATTTGATCGGTACCTTGGAATAGCCATCCGGAACAACCAGTCCTTTTTCTGCCAGCACATCGTAGTAATCGCATAAGGCTTTGATCAGCATCGTAGTTCCTCCCTGTACTTTTTCACATCGATTACACCGTTGACCATATGCGGATGATAGTACATGGTCGTTGCCCGATCTGAAAATTTTGGATTTTCCCAGTCGTTGTTTTCCGGAACCCCACCATCCTCGAAATTGACCCGATAACACATGTATCCAAGATCCACATCGCCGGATTCCAAGATGGTACTATTGATGAGATCATAATCGAAATCCTCAATCAAATCTATCCGTCTAACCGGAAATTCACTGCACCCGAAGCATGGCTGGCGGAACCACTGACCTTTTTCGATCCGACGTTTGATGATGTTATAATGTTTTTTCTCACCATCTGTTTCCTCTTCATTTTTTAATCCGGTCAGCTCAAAGTGAAATGCAATCCCATACTTGACATTTTTCAGTACCATGGCTGCCCGCTGGCTGCGGCATTCCGACGTGTAGATCTCCGGTTCTCCGCCTTTGCCGTTCATACGGCTTTTCATCGCCGACAGCAGGACTTTGTCTTTCACTTCATTGCGCCGGATGTTTGCAAAATCGATGGGATTGAAAACCACGATCTCATCAATGACATAGCGTATCGACGGTTTCCAGTAGATGCTTTTCAGCATCCCTTCCAATGCACCCGGTGTCGGCACGTCATAGCTGACGCGTTCCACCTTGAACTCACTTCTCGTAAAGCAGGCGTAGTCTCCCGCTACAAGAATTTTGAATCCGTAACTCATACAATCACTCCTTTCGCTCTCTTTGTTTCTATCTATAAAATATAATCGGTTAGCTCTATGCGGATTCCGGTCTCTTGATTATAATAGTTTTCATTCGTCAGGCACCAGATCCCACGTCCATAATCATTGAGCACTCCCTGTTTCATCAGCTCTTCGAATTCCTTTTTGCTGACGGTGCAGGCATACTTCTGCAGCTTGCGGCTGCTGACATGCTCCTGATCGCGGATGCTCTCTATCAGCCTGCGACTCTCCGCATCCTGCGGAACAATAATCGATTCGGTTTTGTCATCAATCAGATGGAACTTTTCCGCATAGCTGCGAAACGGAAGGCTTTCAATATTCAAACCATTTTTCTTGCAATAACTGCTCATCGTGTTACCAGTGATTTTCTCCAAGTTCATGCCAAACAAACGGTCATAATATTCTCGGATACATCCGCTATCGGTAATCTGATCGTATTTCGCAAACATGCCTTGCGCCAGCTCGCTTGCTTCGGTTTCCCGCGAACGCAGTTCTTCATCCGCAAAGGAAAAGGTATACGTTACTGCATCTTCCCGTTTTCCCTCGCGGTTGCATCTGCCGCCGCTCTGCAGGATACTGTCCAATCCTGTCATTTCCCGAAAAACTGTTTCCAAGTCCAGGTCAACACCTGCCTCAATTAAGCTTGTAGAAAAGATTCGAATTTTTCGATCCTCCGGCACATTGACAAGTCCCGGAAAATCGTTTTCCAGTGCTTTTAATTTTTCCCTTATTTTTTTTATGATTTCCTTTCGGTCAAGCGCCGTCAGATAAGTGGAAAGGTAGTATTTATCTCCATCTGCAAGTTCGTATAGCTTTCTTGCCGCCCGTTTGCTGTTCGTCACGATCAACGCGGATGCAGCATCATCAGCCTTGCGCAAAAGCGCCTCTGCGGATAATGCTCCCAGTTGTTCAAAGCTGCATTTTTCAAACAACGCAAAGTCTTTCGTATCGTCGATCAAGTGCAGGATCTTTTCCCCTGTGATCGTATACTGCTGCAGCAGGGTTTCAAAATCCGGCATGGTTGCAGTCAGAAACAATGCTTCACTGTTTAAGTATCTCGTCACATAGGATACCGCCTGTAAGCATGGCTGCAGATACGCCATCGGCATCAGATGCGCCTCATCAAAGACCAGAATACTATCGGCAAGATTATGCAGTTTGCGCAGTTTCCCTCGCTTATTGGAATGCAGTGACTCAAAGAATTGAACTGCTGTCGTGATGATCAATGGTACGTCCCAGTTTTCCGTTCCGTTCTTCAGTGCATTGCGGTAGTCCTCATCCAAATCCTCCATATCTTCATAGGAAAACGAGGATTGATGCCGCAGGATTTGTGCATCTTCGCCGAAGATTTTCTCAAACTCCGCGGCGGTCTGATCGATGATGTTATTGTACGGAATCACATAGATGATTCGTTTTTTCTTTTTTGCAATCGCCCTTTGCAGCGCAAACTTCACACTGCAAAGCGTTTTCCCGCTGCCGGTCGGCATATGCATCAGATAGATTTCCGCATCCTGCTCCGCTTTGGTAAAAGCCTGTTTCTGCAAGCGGCTGCGAGCCCTTTGCAGTTCTGTCTCGCAGACAAATGCATCCAACCTCCGGTTTACTTTATCCAGGCACTTTTGAAAATCCGCTTGTAAGGTGTCTTCCGTTCTTGTCTCGCAGAAAGTCCCCGTGTCAATCGAGTCCGCATCCACCAGACAGGAAAAACAATATCTCACAATAAATGCAAAGTTATCAATTGCTGCATCATCCCTGTTCTTCTGCGTGATACATTCCCGGATGAGAAATTTTCCGATTTCCATTTCGTCAATTTTCGGCAAGTCGATTTCCTTGCGATATGCTTCAAAATTTTCATCGGCATCCCGCTCACAGCGTTTTTCCTTTTGTGCCATTCGCGTGCGAAGTATAGGTGCATGATCCTCCCGATAAGCATCGACCGGAAGCCCTGCATCCGGAATGCCTGCATGATGTCCCGCAATACAAAGCCCTGCAATCATGCTTACTGCAGGACCGTAATATCGCTTTGCAGCAATTGCACCTGCGGTAGAATGATCTACGCGGATATTTTCGCCATTTATCTTTCTTTGAAAGTAATTACATTATTTTCCAGTATCGTGGCCTAAACCAATCATGTAACTCAAACGTTTCAACTCCGGTATCGAAAACTGCTCGCATAAAGCCGCTACGTTTTCGCTGTGTTCCCGTACACTTTGCGTTTCTCCCGTCCGCTCATTGATATGTGCGATATTCATATTTGCGCTACACCACCTTTTCCTTAATTTTCAGCTCTGCCACTTGGTCCATCGCCCTTATTTGTCATTATTTTAACAATATTTACGAATAATGTCAATCACAAAATATTCTTTTGTTATGATTATATTAACATTTTGAAATTTTTTA
>UQMQ01000148.1 GCA_900542245.1 uncultured Eubacteriales bacterium | reverse complement strand
GCAGGCAGGCAACGGTGTAACAGTCAACGTGGTAGAGGCCATCGGGCGGCGCATTGCCAAGATGGACGCGGAACTGCAGGGTGAGGCGCTTGCCCCTTGATTTCCGTGACCAGTATTTTGGCTGTGAAATCGAACTGACCGGGATAAACCGCGCCACGGCAGCCCAAACGCTGGCCGACTTATTTGGCACCCGCGCCGAGCATTCCGGTGGTGGCTACGATGCCTACCGCGTCAAAGATTTGGACGGTAAAGAATGGAAAATCGTCCGGGACGGCAGCATCCATCCCGAATGCCGTAGGCGGTCTGTTCTTATCGGGGAAACCTACAAGGTTGAACTGAACTCTCCGAAACTCGAATACGGCGAGATGGAAAAGCTGCAGGAGGTTGTCCGTTCCTTACGCCGCGCAGGCGGCATCGTAAACGACAGCTGCGGAATGCACGTCCATGTGGATGCAAGCAAGCACACGCCGCAAAGCCTGAAAAATGTGCTGTCCATCATGTATTCCAAAGAGGATATTTTGTTTGCAGCTTTGAAAGTTAACCCTGCCCGCATCGACAGCTACTGTCAAGCGGTGGATGAGCCGATACTGGAAGAAATCCGCAAGTTGCCCAGTGGTGCGAGTATGGATCAACTGAAAGACCGCTGGTATCGCGGGCGGGATGGCAGTGACTATCACTACCACCAAAGTCGGTATCACGCATTTTATGGCAAGAAAGCGATTATGTATCCCCCGTTCCAAACTTTAATTGTACAGCGACAAAAATTATAAAAACAGTCTGTTTTTCTCTACATAATAACTATATAATTTGAGTATTCCAGATATGATGGAGGTTGTTATTGTGGATGATGGAAATCGACTGACCGTGTATGAACTTGTGGAAAGAGTTATCCCTTGCATCATTGCAAAGCACTATAGCGAAAACTATATTCAAGGCTTTCGTTCGACGTTTAGGAACCTGTTAGCGTACTGCAATAAAAATGAAAAGAAATATTTTACAGCGGAATTGGCTCAGCAGTTCATGCTGGATTGCTACGGTGTGCAGCCGGGAACAGTAGAACGGCGATGCTCACGAGTTCACCGTGCAATGGATTTGTTGTCAGACTACCAACATTTCAACGCGGTTATGCTTCGGCGGAGGTTGAATCGAGAGTTCCCTGCAGGACTGCAAGAAGGTGCGGTCAACTACTTGCAAAAGCTATCTCTCCACGGACGCAGGGAGAATACGCTGCGCAGCCACAGAAATGTTCTTCTTCGCTTTACAGATTATTTGTTCAGCGTTGGAGTCACGGATTACAAATTACTTTCAGCAGATATTGTAAATCGATACGTCAAAGTTGTTTCGTGCAATTACAGCAATTCGGTTGTAAGGCTCCATTACAGTATCCTTTTACGCTTTTTTCAGTACCTTGCGCATAGTGGCTACAAGGAAACAGATTTGTCTTTGAAAATGATGCCAATTGTAAAAGTATCCACTTCCGCGCGAATTCCTACAACATTAGATCTTAGCCAAATCGAAAGTATCCTTGCATCTGTTGACCGTGAAAGTCCACAAGGAAAACGCGATTATGCAGTTTTAATGATTGCAGTAAAACTCGGCATTAGAACCAGCGATATACGTAATCTTCGCCCTGCCAATTTTAATTGGGAACAGCATTTGGTGTCTTTCACCCAAGTCAAAACAGGAGAGCCGATAACTTTACCACTTCCCACAGATGTTGGATGGGCTGTAATAGACTATCTGAAAAATGGAAGGCCTGTAAGCGATGCCCCGGAAATTTTTCTCCGCGCAGTCGCTCCATACGTCTCTCTGCAAAACTTTGACAACATTCTTATTAAGCATATGCGAAAAGCGGGCATTCCTTTGGATTCAATAAAGCACCACGGGCTTCACTCGCTTCGACACAGCCTCGCAACACATATGTTAGATGAAGGAATCCCCATTACCTCGATTCAGGGTGTATTAGGACACATAAATGCCGATTCTACTCAAAAATATATTGGTGTAAATGTACGTCAGCTTCGCAGCTGCGCATTGGAGGTGACTGATTAGTGTTTGAGGAAAAACTTCTTGAACCCCATTTTACCAGTGTGCTTGCACCATATATGCTGGATGTTGTGGAGCAAAAACGTGCCCTTGGCAATAAATACAACGCCGGTGTTGAGGCACTCAGTGCATTCGATGACTTTTGCAATGAGCAACAATTGCGTATACCTGCCATTTCGAAAGAACTGCTGCAAAAGTGGGAGAAAAAGAGACCTCACGAAAACGAAACCACGCAATGTTTTCGGATTTCGTATGTGCGAATTCTTTGTAAGTATTTGCACAGCAATGGCTATGATGCTCCATGTGCATTCCACCCTGCGCCTCATGTAAATAAATGTTTCGTTCCCCACATTTTTACGAAAGACGAAATCGAGAGATTGTTTTCTGCGGTAGATTGTACCAAAGAATCTTCAGAATCTCCACTACGACATTTAGTTATGCCGGTTCTGTTTCGCCTGCTTTATACATGTGGGCTGCGCGTGTCAGAGGCTCTGCACCTTAAGGTTGCAGATGTTGATTTGGATGCTGGAGTTTTAGCCATATACGGTGCAAAAGGAGACAAAGAACGGCTGGTAGGAATTTCGGACTCAATGCTTGCATACATGAAATCCTACCGCAGTAATCCATTAGTGACAAATGCAAAAAGTATTTACTTTTTCCCTGCTCCTGATGGCGGATTCTATGATACAAGTACAATTTACGATATTTTTCGAAAATGCTTATTTGATGCCGGGATTCCACACCGAGGTCGAGGAAAAGGGCCTCGTCTCCATGATCTCAGGCATTCCTTTGCGGTCCACATTCTAAACAAATGGAGTTCCGAAGGAAAAGACATATATACCTGTTTGCCGATTCTCCGCACTGCTCTTGGGCATGACCGAATTACAACAACCGAAAAATACTTGAGGCTTGTCCCGGAAGCCTATATGGAAGTCACCGAACCATTCAATGACCGATTCCATACCATTACAGAGGTACTTTGCAATGAGGAATAGATGCAGCTACGCCGGTTTAGTCTCCGCATACTTTAGCATGTATCTGGCAGGAACTAAAAATGTCAGTACAAATACAATTTACTCTTACCGGGACACCTTTGTTATTTTTCATGGCTACCTTGAAAAGTATTGTGGCTTTAAATTAGAGAAAATGCTTTTTAACGACCTTTCCCGCGAACTGATTCTTGAATTTCTACAATATCTTGAAACTGAACGCAAATACAGTATATCTTCTCGAAACCAACGACTTGCTGCGCTGAAGTCATTTGCGAAATATGTACAAATTGAATGCCCGGATGAAATGATTCTGTGTCAGCGCATTCTTTCAATTGACAGCAAAAAAGCAGCAAAGCCGACGGTTCAATATTTGAGTAACCAGCAAACTGATATTCTAATGGAACAGCCTGATATTTCCACGCCAAAAGGTCGCAGAGACCTGGCGATGATTCTTCTCCTTTACGATTCAGCTGCACGAGTGCAGGAACTTTGCGATTTAAGAATCTGCGATATCCGAATAGATTCACTACCGGTTGTACATTTATTAGGGAAGGGGCGAAAAAGTCGAGATGTTCCGCTTACCAAACCGTGTGCACAGGTATTGCGCCAATACATTTGTGAGAACCATCTTGATATACCAGAACGCCGCAATGACCAGCTGTTTACAAATCCGCAAGGGAAAAAGTTGACTCGCAGCGGTGTTTCTTACGTGCTAGCAAAATATATCCACAAAGCAAATACTGCGGTGGATTCATTTTTTCCACAGATTACACCGCATTGTCTCCGGCATTCTAAAGCAATGCATCTTGTTGAGGCAGGCAAAAATCTCATTTATATTCGTGACTTTTTAGGGCACGAATCTATTGAGACAACACAGGTTTACGCAAAAGCTAATCCCGAAGCCCGGCGCAAGGCATTAGAAACAATGGACACGAGGATGAATACGCCTGCCATGCCGGATTGGAACGACGACCCTGACTTAAAGTCGTTTTTAAAGACCTTGTAGAAAATTATGCTGAGATTTCTGGTGAACAGTCTCGAAGTAACGTCTGTTCTAAAAGATTCTCAGCATAACTTTTTTCTGCGCATAAAAGGCATGATATCGAGATTGGTCGTAGTGATAGTCGCTGCCGTCCCGCCCGCGATACCAGCGGTCTTTCAGCATATCCATTCTGGCTCCGGTAGGCAGTTTGCGGATTTTCTCCAGAATCGGTTCATCCACCGGCTGGCAGTAGGTGTGGATTCTTGTGGGATTTACCTTCAAGGCCGCAAACAGAATGTCCTCCTTGGAATACATAATGGACAGCACATTTTTCAGGCTTTGCGGTGTGTGCTTGCTGGCGTCCACATGAACGTGCATACCGCAGGATGAATTGACCTTTCCGCCTGCACGGCGCAGTGCGCGGACAACCTCCTGCAGCTTTTCCATCTCAGCGTATTCCAGCTTTGGGGAGTTCAACTCAACTTTATACTCGCCCGAAGTAGAGGAACGCACATATCCTTCCGGGTGAATGCTTGCGTCCCGAACGATTTTCCACTCTTTACCGTCCAAATCTTTGACACGGTAGGCATCGTAGCCACCGCCGGAATGCTCGGCGCGGGTGCCAAACAGGTCGGCCAGCGTTTGGGCTGCCGTGGCGCGGTTTATCCCGGTCAGTTCAATTTCACAGCCAAAATACTGGTCACGGAAATCAAGGGGCAGGAGTCTCACCCCGCAGTTCCGCGTCCATCTTGGCAATGCGCCGCCCGATGGCCTCTACCACGTTGACTGTTACACCGTTGCCTGCCTGC
>UQMQ01000147.1 GCA_900542245.1 uncultured Eubacteriales bacterium | reverse complement strand
TCCTCGCAAGATCACAGGTCTCAAGCCTGCATGGGTATTATGCGGTGCGCGTCAAGTGGTTCCGCACCGACGGCAGACTGAAGCCGGAGGATTTTGACGGATTTGAGATCCAGCGCTCCTAGCAGAGAAGCAGCGGCTATCAGACGATCTATCGCACCGATGGCAAGCTGTGGTACAAAAATAACGCACATCTGCAGCTCGGCAAGAAGTATTATTACCGCGTCAGATGCTACAAGATCATCGACGGTGAGAAAGTCTACACCAAGTGGTCGTGGAAAGCATGGCGCACCGTCAAAGCCAAGGACCTCAAAGCCAAAGGTGGACTGCTGGTATTGAAAGATAAATAAGCATTTATTTATTAAATGTGAGGGTTTTGTAAGAGCATTTCACGCTGAAATGTGATATAGTATTGATGATAGAAATAACAATATGCGAAACCAAGGGGGTATTATGATGAAAAAGATTTTCATTGCAGCGCTTGCAGCATCCATGTTGCTGCTTGCAGGCTGTGCAAACAACGGAGAAACAACACCGGGCGAAAGCAAGAATGTAGCGCCGCTGGAAGCATCCATTGCGATCGACAATTTGGATTCTGCGGATTTTCCTGCGTCGTTTGACGCATCTTCCTTACAAGAGGCTGATGGCGCGTTCAGCCTGGAGCTGGAAGTATACGATCAGGAGTTTTTTGACGCTGTGGACATCACGACACTGGCCCAAGGCGATAAAATCACCGCAGGCGGTCAGGAATATACCGTAGAAACTGTTGAACGAAGCGACACCGGTCTGATCTCCGTCAACGGCGGACTGGAGCAGGGCGGCATTGACTTTGCGACCGACGACGAAGGCGGCGTGTATTATGTAGAAGGGCTGGATGATATGCATACGTATGCGGACTTAGGTAAAGCGACACTTGCACTTGCAGATAACTTCACCTTTACAGATAACTCCGACCTTGACGATCCGAACAAACAATACGATGCAGCCGGGTTCCGGACCCTGCTCGCAGACGATGCGAACGGCTACGGATTCAGCCAGTACAATACAACAGTAAGCGTGGAAGGCGGCGTGATCACGGAAATTCAGCGTAGCTTCAGACCGTAAACCAAGTGAGCAGACAGGAGGGAGCGCACCGGTTTGATACATGCATCGAACACAACGCATCAACCAAAGCATATAGCAGCAAGCGCTGATGAAGATGAGGACTGCGGTCCGGCGGGAAACCACCGGGGCGCGGTCCTTTTGCGTGGAGCGGGCGATGAATGCCATCTGCTTCTTTAAAAAAGGATGCATGGTGAAAAAAGCGGAATCAATTAGAAGATATCAAAGCACGAAATGTATCGATCAGCTGCTGCTTTTGCTTGTGGTTCAGCTTCTTGATAGCCGCCTCGCGTTTGAGGGCGGCCTCTCTGCTGGCTGCCGGTTCATAGTAGACCAGGCGCACCGGCAGATGGCTGCGCGTATACCGGCCGCCCTTGCCGGACTGGTGGGCGGCAAGTCTCTTTGCCAGATCGTTGGTCCAGCCGCAGTAAAAACTGCCGTCTGCGCACTCAAGCAGATAGACGTAATTGGTGGTGGACGGTGCTGGCTGCACTTTGTCAGCTGGCGCTTCCTTTACGTTGTTTCCTGTATCGATGCTTGCCATTGCATCTGTATCTGTGGTCATCCTTGTATTTCTCATAAGCGCATATCGGCTGCCTTTCGTTGTGAATACCTGTATCATACACAAAAGATCGTGCGCTGTCAATCGCAGTCTGCACACAGCCGATCAGGCGTCTGATGCAGTCGATGTCGAAATAGCGCGAAAAAATAGTGAAATGAAAATGCGGCGCGGCACTGGAAAGCGACCGCATTTTTTGGTAAAATGATTTTATTATGTAGGAAATATCGCTGCACGATATTTCCGGAATAACGACAAAAGCACCTTGTGGAGCGGCGCTCATCTGTGAGCGCCATGTGCACATAGAAATCTGTATTTCGTTATGTGCACTTTTGTCCTATGAGAACGGAGAACGCGCGGCGCACGATCAAAAGGAGTACATATGAATTTAGAGCATTTGAATACAGAGCAGCGCAAGGCGGCGATGCATGTCGACGGGCCGCTGCTGATTTTGGCAGGCGCGGGCAGCGGCAAGACCGCGACCATGACGCACCGCATCGCCTATCTGATCGAACAGGGCGTGAGCCCTTATCAGATTCTGGCAGTGACCTTCACGAATAAGGCTGCCGGAGAGATGCGTGAGCGTGTCGAGAAGCTGGTCGGCACTTGCCCCGGTATGTGGATCATGACCTTCCACGCGATGAGTCTGCGGATTCTGCGCGAGCATTGCGAGGCGGTTGGTTATCAGCGGAATTTCGTCGTTTACGATACGGTCGATCAAAAAACGCTGATAAAAAACATCATGAAAGAGCAAAATATTGACACGAAGCTCTATCCGCAGGCATACCTTTCCGCAGCAATCAGCAAACAAAAAGAAAACGATGTCAGTCCGCAGGCATACCTTGAGACTGAGGGCGATAACTTCCGCAGCAAGGTCATTTACCGGGTCTACCGGGCATATCAGGACCAGCTCAAACGCAACAATGCCATGGATTTCGATGACCTTCTGGTCAACGCCCTGCATGTGCTGCGCGACAACCCGGATATCCTCGCGGATTACCAGCATCGCTTCCAATATATTCTGGTAGACGAATATCAGGATACCAACCACATCCAATATGAGATCATCCGCCTGCTCGCCAAGGCGCGTCAAAATCTCTGCGTGGTGGGGGACGACGACCAGTGCATCTACCAGTGGCGCGGTGCGGATATCAGCAATATTCTGGACTTTGAGAAAGACTTTCCGGACGCCAAGGTCATCAAACTGGAGCAGAACTACCGTTCCTACGGCAATATTCTGGCGGCGGCGCATTCCGTCATCCGCAACAATCGCGGGCGCAAATCCAAGAAGCTCTGGACGGACAAAGAGGCGGGCGACAAGATCGTTTATCGCCGATGCGACAGCGATAAGGAAGAAGCCTATTACATCGCGCAGGAGATCGATCTGCTCAAGACCCGCGCGCGGACCTACGATGATTTTGCGATCCTTTACCGTACGAACGCGCAGTCGCGGCTCTTTGAGGACGCCCTCAAGAAACGCGGCATTCCGTACCAGATTTTGTCCGGCTTCAGCTTTTATGAGCGTAAAGAGACCAAGGACATGATCTGCTACATGCGGCTGGTGGTGAATCCGGCGGACGATCTGGCGCTCAAGCGCATCATCAACGAACCGAAGCGCGGCATCGGCGCGGTGACCCTCGGCAAGCTGGAAGCGCTGGCGCACGTCCATGAACTGTCGCTTCTGGATATTTTGTCACAGGATGAGATCAGCTACAGCCTGCCTGCCAAGGCGCAGAGCGCGGTGCATGACATGGTAGGGGTCATTCGCCTTTGCAGCCAGGAAAAGGAAAATCTGCGCGTGTCGGACATCTACGATCAGCTGCTGGTCAAGAGCGGCTACCTCAAAGCGCTGGAGGCCGAGGACACACCGGAGGCGGAGAGCCGCATCGAAAATCTGCTGGACTTCAAATCGTTCATCTACGATTACGAAAAGGAAAAGGCAGATGCCGGAGAAAAAGCGACGCTCGAGGCGTTTCTTGAGAAAGTAGCGACGGACGGCGATGCGGATAAAATGGAAGAGGGTACAGGCAAGGTCACGCTGATGACCATGCACAGCGCGAAGGGTTTGGAGTTTCCGGTCGTTTTCCTGCCGGGCATGGAGGACGGGCTGTTCCCGGGACACCGGGCGATGGACAACGAGAGCGGCATGGAAGAAGAACGGCGGCTTTGCTATGTCGGCATGACGCGCGCCCAAGAGAAGCTGATCCTGACCGGCGCCGCATATCGCGTGCTGTACGGACGCGGCGAATATACGCGCGAGTCCACCTTCCTGCGCGAGCTGGACAAGTCCCTGCTGGACGCGGCCGGCGATACCGTCTTTACTGCCAGCCGCAGGACAAACAATCCTTTGGGCGTGGACACCGGCAGCCCGGACGGTTTCAGCCAGCCGGCGTTCCGGCCGTATCCTGCCTATGATCCGCTCAAATACGCGAAGCAGGCGGTCCGGGAAAACACACGCAGCAGCGGCAAAAACTTTGCGGTCGGCGATCAGGTGCGCCATGGCAAGTTCGGCCCGGGACTGGTGCTTGAGGTCGACGATAAAACAGTTACGGTCATGTTTGATAGCGTCGGGCGCAAAAAGCTCGCCAAGGACGTAGCGCCGATAGAGAAAATATGACCGCGCGTATCGGCGCTGCCGATACGCCATACCAACAAAACCCGCGGGCGGCAGCCTTCCCTGCCCGGACTGCTGCCGCCCGCAGAATACAGGAGATTCCACACATGGAACAGAACCCAAAAATAGAGAGAATGAAGGCTTTGATCGCGACGCTGAACGCCGCCTCCCAAGCCTATTATCAAGAGAGCCGCGAGCTGATGCCGAACCACGCGTATGACGCGCTTTACGATGAACTGGCGGCGCTCGAAGCGGAAACCGGCATGACGCTTTCTCAAAGCCCGACGCAGCGGGTCGGCTACGAAGTGCTGTCGCAGCTGCCAAAGGAAAAACACCCGCAGAAGATGCTTTCCTTAGATAAGACCAAGGATGTCGATGCGCTGGGAAACTGGCTCGGCGCACAGGACGGCGTGCTTTCGTGGAAGCTGGACGGACTGACGATCGTGCTGACCTATGAGGACGGCGTGCTGGTCAAGGCGGTCACGCGCGGGAATGGTGAGATCGGCGAAGTCATCACAGGCAATGCCAGAGTCTTTGCCAACCTGCCGCTTCGGATTCCATACCGCGG
>UQMQ01000146.1 GCA_900542245.1 uncultured Eubacteriales bacterium | reverse complement strand
TTCTTTCTTTCCCTTGTCCAACGAGGCTCTGCCGATGCTTCTCGTCAGCCTGCCGTTCGTGGTCTGGATGGGCTGGCTGCGCGCAAAACAGAAATAATGCCGTTGTGCAGCCGCTCTGTCCTCCTTTTCACACCGCGTACTTCTTTTCGAGCATCCAGCCGTTGAGTTTGATAAAGACAAACATGCCGACAAGCTGCAGCGCGGTCAGGATCGCAAGCAGGACTGCTTTGGACAGAGGCGCGAAGCGCCACAGCAGAACATACACACCGGCACAGAGCAGCAGTAAAACGATCTCACAGACGCTGTACAAGGCGGTCGCGCAGAGAGAAAGCAGCACGAGCATCAGCAGTATCGGCGGACTGTTCAACGCAAGGGTCCGCCAGTGAATGGTAATCGAGAGTGCACGCGCGATACAGATTTGGCTGAGCATCAGAAGCAAAAACAAGCCGAAGGCTGTCAGGAGCTTGCCCGCGAACACTTCCTTTTCAGTGAGTGGCAGGCTGCGGACAAAATCTCCGGTCGCCCCATAGCCGGTTGCGCCGAAAAGCATCTTCCATCATGTATGGGGATCGTTTTCCGGTTTAAAACAGATGAAAAGCATACAAGGACTCCTTTCTCGGAAGGAGTCCTTGACATGGCTAAAAACCTGTATTATATTATTTTCAGCTAAGAACAATTGAAACTTCAAGGGTTTCATAATTTCAAATTACCATGGAAGGTAATTTACAGACTTTTTTCACAGTCTCAATTTTTTCTAAAACCTACACATTTTACTTGGCAAACTCTGACAAGACCCGCTTTTTTTCATGAAATAGGCTAAGGTCTAATAATATCCGTAAACGCCCTCCTGCGGCGTGAGCGTCGGATCGATTTCAACTGCCAGATCATGTGTTGTTCTGCGGATAAAATCTTCAAAAGTCGACAGATCACTTTCGTAAGACGCGTAGCAGGCGATAAACGGTTCTTTTCCGTAAACGATCCCCACATCATGCGTTTTGTCCTCTTCCTCTCCTGTCTTATGCGCGATCGGAAAGCCCAGCGGCAGCTTACCGCCCATCTTGTGATTGACCTGTTGCTGCAGTAAGATGCGCTCCAGTTCTTCTGACGCCGCCGGACTGACCAGTGTCCTTCTGTACATTTTTTCGAGCAGATCCCCGATCTCTTTCGGCACGAAATAATTCTGGATTCCGCGGCTTTCCCGTTCCTCATCGTAATAGGCACGGTTAAATTGCGTTCCCACAAGCCCCAATTCCTGAAATGCGGCAATCACGCGATCATTGCCGTAATGGCGATACAGCGCGTTGGTCGCGGTTGTATCGCTGATGACGATCATAAACTTGTACAAGCTGTTGATGTCCAGCGTCACATCGCCGTTTTGATCGCCGGTCATGTGCTGCACGACGCCGCATCCCGGCAGCTTCTGATCTTTACGGATGGTGATCATCTCGCCAAAATCCGTTTCTCCGCGCTCACGCATCATCAGCATCGCGGCGAGCAGCGGCAGTTTTACGATACTGGCCGGCAAAAATTGTTCGTTCTCGTGATAGCCAAAGGTTTCTCCTGTCACAAGATTCTTGTAATAAAATCCGACCTTGCCGTCCATGGCTTTGAGTTCCTGCAAAATTCTTTCCTGTAATCCTTTGCTCATGCTGCACCTCCATTCACTTTGTACGGCGAAGTACTTTTCCTGCTGCCGCACCGGTATGTTTGCCGTTTTGCGCGGTCAGTACGCCGTTTACATAAACCTGCGCGATGCCGTCACAGGCCTGCGCAGGCTTTTCATAAGAAGGGGCGTCCTTGATCTTATCAGCGTCAAAAATAACAAGATCCGCCCACATGCCTTCCCGCAGCAGACCTCTGTCCTGCAGATTCAGCCTTGACGCCGGCAGTCCCGTCATCTTATGGATGGCGGTTTCCAGAGGGAAAAGCTTGCGTTCCAAACAGTAATGGCTGATGACACGCGGGAATGTTCCGAAAAATCTCGGATGCGGCCTGCCCGCGTAAGCAAGCGGCACTGCCTTTCCGTCCGATCCTGTCATCACATACGGCTGTTTCATGATGTATTCGATGTCTTCCTCGCACATGCCGAAATTGACCTCGTCAACGCGTCCTTTCTCTTCCAGCACCAGATTCATGACCGCTTCCGCAGGGTCGCAGCCCATCATCCGTGCGATTTCGGTCATCGGTTTCCCGACGACCCATTGGTTTTTTTCACTTTCGGCGTAGCCGACGTAAATGTCTCCCCAACGACCGACATGGCCGGCATTCGACTCCCGACGCATTTTTTCTCTGCTCTCAGGATCCTGAATCCGGTCGAAAAGCGCCTCCATACCGCCTTCAAATGCCCATGCCGGCAGATTGCTGTCGAGGGTTGTGGAAGAAGCACAGTACGGATACTGATCCGCCTTGACGTCCAGTCCCCTGCGCCTTGCCTGATCGATGAGCGCGATCGTCGTTTTGCAGTGTACCTGCCAGACTGATTTTTTGATCACCTTGTGGTGTGAAATTTCAAGCGGCGCGCCGGAACGTTCGCAGATTTCGATTGCCTCCTTGACCGCTTCGACGACCTGTTCACCTTCCTCTCGCATATGGGTGGCGTAAAACGCGCCGTAAGGCACGAGCTCTTTGCAAAGTTCCGCCAGCTCTTCCGTATCCGCATAGCACCCCGGCGGATAGATCAGACCGCTCGACATCGCAAACGCGCCGTCCTCCAGCGCTTCGCGAAGAAGCGCACGCATCGTTTCCATTTCCCCGGAGGTCGGTTTGCGGTTTTCAAATCCCATGGCGGCCACACGAATGCTTCCATGCCCGACTTCTGTTCCGAAATTCACACTGATCGGCGCTTGCTCCATTTTATCAAGGAATTCGCCGACCGTGTTCCATTCATAACTTAAATCTCCGACATAAGCGCGGAGCATTTCTTTTTTTGCAGGATCATGGCTGACCGGCGCGGTTGACAGACCGCAGTTTCCTCCGATCTCGGTGGTAATCCCCTGCAGGATTCTGCTTTCCGCCTGCGGATATTCCATCAAAGTCGTGTCGCTATGCGAGTGAATGTCGATAAAGCCCGGCGCTGCGTACAAATCCCCGCCGTCAACGGTGTTTTCTTCTTGTGCGATACATCCGATTTTGCGGATGCGGCCGTCTTGGATGCCGATATCTCCGCGATACCACGGTGCGGCGCTTCCGTCGATGATTCTCACATTTTTGATTACTTTGTCAAACATTTTCGTTTTCTCCTAATGATGAAAACGGAGCTGCCGCTTTTCGCGCGGGTATTGCCTCGCGGACGACAGCTCCAAATTTTTTATAAATACTCCCGCAGCCCGTGAACGGTCTTTCCACGTATACCTGTCATCGCATCCGCGTGATACAGGGCGCTGATAATCGCTTCTTCCACGGTTTCCGCTGTCGCCTCAAAGACATTGTCCATTTTGTCCTCATGCAGATAAGCCGCGGTCAGAATCTTCTGCTCGCTGTAATGTGGAATCAGATTCCCGTTGGAAAACGCGATTGCGATATCGCCGCTTCCGGTCCCCAAATATGAACCCACTCTGCCCAGACTCACAGTAGAACGTTTGGCCATGCGCCGAAGCTGTCGGTCGCTCAGCGGCAGATTCGTTCCGATCAGCATGATAATAGATCCCTTTTCCGGTCCGGACGGCTTGTTGATTTCAGTTCCGACCAGTTTTCCGTCAATCCGCAGATTGCCAAAGAAGCCGAAGTTGGACATGACAATCGCACCGATCGTAAAGGTTTTTCCATCAAACGTCAGGGTACGTGAAGCGGAACCGATCCCGCCTTTCATGCCCATGCAGATCATCCCGGTGCCGCCGCCGACAGCGCCTTCCTCAAATTCAAATCCGGCAGTCTCCAGTGCGACGAGCACATCAGCTTCCGTCAGATGCATCCCGCGAATATCGTTCAACTCACCGTCATTGCACTCCGTCACCACACCGTTCACGGTGCAGGTCGACACGCCAATATCCTCGTTCTGTTCCAACATGTATTTGGTCAGAGCGTTCAGCGCAGTTCCCACGCCGAACGTATTGGTCATCAGAACCGGCGTTTCGATATTGCCGAGTTCCTCGATCTGAATCAGTCCGGTACTTTTGCCGAATCCGTTGATTACGGAAACGGCTGCCGGAACCTTTTCGCGGAAGAGATTCCCCGCATGCGGGAAGACCGCTGTCACGCCCGTATGAATGTCTCTCGCATCGTCTTCAATCGTAACATGTCCGACTTTCACGCCGGGAACATCCGTAATCAGGTTCCGTTCTCCTTTTTCGTATTTGTGTTTCAGTTCTGTTTTACATTCTTTCGGTAATCCCATATTTTCTTCTCCAGCCATATTTTTAAGTGGTTTGCCAGCTTGGTTTTCTCTCTAGTTCCCCTGATTCTGCGTTTCTTTTTTCAATCTCTTGTCGAACAGGAACCACGTAAGAACGCCCAGTGCCGGAACGACCAGACCGATGCATGCTGTTACCGGATCCTCCACCAACGTATTGATCATCAATGCCGTGAACAGAATGACCGCGATAATAACGGTTACCGGATATCCCCATGCCTTGTAAGGACGATCCATGTCCGGGAATTTCTTTCTGTAAATGATAACTGCCACGATGACCAGCACATTGTACACCATACCTGCGAAAACGACCAGAGATGTCAGCTGATCTAGGTCTCTCAGCAGGACTAAGATAATGGAAATCACTGCCTGAGAGATCAGCGCGTTCTGCGGTACCGCGTACTTTTTTGAAAGGTTCGCGTGGTTTTTGAAGAAATGTCCGTCTACCGCCATTTCGTAATAGTAGCGAGGGAAAGCGATAATCATTCCGTTCAA
>UQMQ01000145.1 GCA_900542245.1 uncultured Eubacteriales bacterium | reverse complement strand
CACAAGTTCCATTCCAATAACCGAACGTAGTCTCTGTGATAATTCGAATCATGGTTTCCTCCTTTATACGGTTACTTTTGCCGTAATCCACGAGTTGCGTCTGTTCGGAATTAAGAGCGGTGCGGACGAGAGTGTGAGGGAACGTGTATTCCCCACTGCGTCCGATAAGTACTTCGGCACCCTGCTTGCTGCATAGGTATGGAAAGCCCCATCCGCCTGCTCTAGCTGCGTGATTGCGCCGTACATGGTTCTTCCTACTGCCGGAGCAGTCAGAACAACTGTGCCGGCCGGAATGTATGCAGTATCAACACCGCTTTCGTTCTCATAGGTTTCATCGTAAACAAGCACAGTAATGTCCCTGCCGTAAATATTCAGCACGCAAAGGCGTGTTACGCCGTCTGGAAGCTCCATCGGTGCGATAGAGCCAAGGTTGTAATTCCTGATGTCGAGCAGTTTTTGAATATTTTCATCGCGCATGATGATGCTTGCCACGTCGGATGAAACAAGCAGCTCTGATGCCGGAAGCCCTTTTGCAGATAGTGCTTTTACCATTGCGTGAATGTCGTCCGTGATCTTTGCGCCGGTTTGCCCCCACTTTGTTTCCGGGGTGTAGCTTGCCGGGTTTGTTTCACCGTCAAAGAATCGGATTTCTTTTTCGTCCACAACCGTTTTCAGATCGTCTGCATAGTGTTTCATTACGCACTTATTGGTCGTAAGAATTTCAGCCGCCATAACCTCTTCGCGTCGCGTAATCATCTGGCTCAACTCTTCCATGTCCTGCAGCAGCATGACACTTTCTCTCTGCTGCGGCGTCAGGTTTGACAGCAGCGCTTCTCCGAACCCTCTAACCTTTAACTCGTCGATTGTCAACGTCCTACGAGGCGCGATAAACGGCGGTGTGTAGCGAACCATGTATGATCCGTCTCTATGGATTGTTATGCCCCCCTTCCTCGGCGAAACGAACGGTGCAACCTTTTTGTTTCCGTCCTTGTACTCAACCAGAACGTCTTCAGTTGTGAAAATGTCCGTTGCCGGATTTGTTGGGAAGTATCTATCCCTCAGGAATTTTTTTGCCGGTGTGATCTGCTTGAATGCTGCGAGTAAATAATGTGTTGAAAAAATGTCAAGTCCCATATTCTATCCCTCCTCTTTAGTAGTTCATCGCGTCAGAAATAAGAATTCCGACGTCTCTTAAATCTTCTTTGTCTGTCGCACTGAAGTTTTTCTCGCTTGCGACAATCAGCTTGTCCTTTGCGAAATGCCCGGTTCGGTATGCGGCGCTTTCCGTTCCCACCTCCACATCCTCGGCGAGAATGCAGTTTGCTTTCAATGTTTCGTTTTCCTTCGCAGCGGTTCCTAAAATCACATATTCTCCGTCGCCTGCAGTTCCCATTGACAGTGCCAGCACGGTGCCGCGTTTTAAGGTCGCAGCCGCGCTCGCCTCTTTTCTGATTTTTACAGCCATGACGTCAGCCGGCGGATTGATATCCACAATCAGACCATCGATCTTATTTGTTTCGATTTTTTCGTACGCTTTACTCATTATTTCTCTCCTTTCATTTTGTTGAAAATGTCAGCGATGTCCTTTGCTGCATCTTCGATGCTCGGCTCGCCCTCTTTCCCGCCGTTTGGTGCTGCCGCTACATTTTTTGCTCCGGACGCTTTTGCGTCCTTGTCGAGGCTGTCTAGCATATTCGCTCCAATCTTTGCCTGCGCCTGAAGCGCTGCAAGCGCGAGCTGTTCTGCCGTCATTGGATTTTCTCCGTATTTTGCCTTGTCAATCAGTTCCTTGTCTGCAATCGTGTTTTCAATTGCCTCAATTGCTTGGATTCTTTGGCGTTCCGCCTCCGTTCCATCTTTTTGCGCATCGGTCTTGGCTGCATTTTCAATTTCTGCAACCAATCCCGGATATGCGGCTTTCAGTTCTTCGATGTTTTTGAAATCCATATCTTTCTTTCCTCCTGTCTCTTTTGGATTTGTATTTGCAAACGGCAGCATTTTCGCCGATATTGCCTCTGCTGGGAACTGTGCCTTGTACGCTGCGGCCATTTTCTCCATAACTTTGTGCATCAAGGTATTTTGCGCTCCGCCTTCATCAACTTGCACGATCTCGTCTGCCAGGCCTTTTTTTACAGCTTCTTCGCCCGTCAGCCATGTTTCGCCATTGATGAATCTCTTAGCCTCTTCATGCGTGACTTTCATCGCTTCTGCGTAGACGTTAACGATCGCTTTGTTGTGCGCCTCAAACTGCGTGACGAGTTCTTCGAGTTCGTCAATGTTATAATAACCGAACAGGAAGCCAGATGCGCCGTGAGCCATGAGATTGCTCCCGCTGTTCATTTTTCGCACATCTCCCGCCTGAAAGATAAGGCTTGCTGCCGATGCCGCCAAGCCGTCATTGATCGTTGTTACAGTTCCTTTTAATGCTTTTAACCTGTTATAGATCGCAAGCCCCGCGTATAGGTCGCCACCTTCGGAATTGATATGCACGGTGATGTCGTCCTTGTCCTTGATTTCCTCCAAGTCTTCCAGAAATTCATCCAGCCCGATGTATCCGGCAAGTCTTTTTTTTGTTTCCCAGTCCCTCGGCGCAACAGCAACAACGGTGCCGTACAGATTGATCTCCGCCGTTGATTCCCCGGTTATTGCCATGTTGTACGCCTTGACTATGTTTTCTATATTTTTATTGTTCTGATGCTTTATGCTTTTTTTAGTGGTTGGCATTCTGTTTTTCTACCTCCTTTTGAACTTGGATTTTTATGATGTTCCTAAGGTGCTCCTCAATCTGTGTGTCTCTTGTGTCCTGATTGGTCATCTTCATTTTGGCATTTTCGAGTGCGAGTTTGTCTGCATTTGCGGTGAATTCGCTTCCGTTCAGCTTGATTGCTTCCTGCTCTCTAGTCGAAAGCCCGTTTTCAATCGCCATAACCGCCGCTTCGATTTCTTTTGTAGGATCTAACATACCTTGCGATGGACCGATCCATTCACTCCCTAGGTACGCCTGCCTGATCAGCGGATCAGTCAGGAACCCCGGTGCTTTGATCCTGCCAAGCGCCACTGCTTCTGTCATCCATACTTCGTAAAGTGGTCGACATAGGTCGTTTGTCAGCCATACCCGCCGCATTCTGAATGCTTTCCACGCTTCTAGCAACGCTGCGCGGCTCGCAGAATAGGAAGCGTTAAACTCTTTTAGCAGCAGGTCTGCCGGCACTTCCAGTGCGGAGCCTACCTGTACTGACATTGCTCGAACAAACGCGTCGAACCCGGTGCTTGGATGCGTTGGACTGTTAAACCGTACATCCTCTCCCGGCTCTAAGATGTTGATTGTTCCCGGACCCATCTCGTACTCGTTTGGATCCCTGCTCACCTCTTCAAATCCATCTCCGCCAACCTCGTTGAATGGCATATCGCTTGCTCCTGCTGTTGACGTGATGAATGCCGTGTAGAACGATTGCACGACCGCTGCCATAATTTCCGCTTCGGTGTACCTCCTGATTTGCAGCATAGGCTCAATGACCTGTGCGAGGTACGGTACGCCTCGGTATTGGTCCGGTCGTTCACTTTCCATGATGTGTAGGATGTTCGGCAATCCCGTTTCCTCGCCATATGCTTCAACTCTTACAAATTCCGTTTTTTCCGCGGTGATCTCGTACGCATAGGTGTTCGCGATATAGTAGGCGGTTACCATGCCGTTTTTATCCACTTCAACGCCATCGAAGATATCGTTACCGTTCTTCGCCTTTCCCTTGGTGCATGTCATGGGATAGAATTCCTTTCCCGTTATGGGCGTGCGGCATCGATCTGCTTCAATGATGTGTAGACGCAGGCTGTACGGCTGTAAGGTTGTTCTTGGTAATCTCTTTACCAAGGCAAACACATCACCAGATGTGAGCCACGAAATCAGACACAACTGTTGTATGTCGTAAAAGTCATTCATGCCTGTTGCGTCACATGAGTTTTTTCTTGCCGCCCACAATTCAAATTCGGCTTCGGTGTGTCGCTGCCAAGCCTCCGCCTGTTCCGGTGTCATGCCTAAGGTTTCCCTGTCGATGGTGCTTTTTAGTCGCAGCCCATTACCGACAACGTTTGTCCGGTTTGTGCGTATTGCGCTTGTGCATATCGGTGCGTTTTGATACAGCATTCGCGAGCGTTGACGCAACGTGTAGTTGTTTTCATCAATGTCCTCGTGTGGTGCGCCACTGTTCGGCTTCATGCCTTTTAATGCCTTCTTTGTATAGCTGGCGCCGCCCTCGGAATATCCCTTGTTGACAATGACGGAGCTTTTCATTGCCTGCACCGCTTTCTTTTTCGTTTGTGTCACTCTGTTCCTCCTTCCTCATTTTTTGTATAACAAAAGACAGCCCGCAATGAGCTGTCTTCGGTTAGGCTTATTCTTTTGGTATTTTAATTATAGCATATTAAAAGCGGAGATAAACGGAGTTTTTTATTTTTTCACTATAAAGTTACATGGAGCTTCTCCGCCAAAGCTTCTCTGAGTACTCGTGATACATTGAGTCCCGCTTCGGTTGCTGCATGGTCAAGCCAGTTTGGAAGTGTGACGTTGCGCCTTACCGTCTTATTATCGTTTTTCCTGCGATACTCGGTAAAATCAACATCCACCAACGCTACGATACTTTTTCCTTCGTCCGAAAATTCGCCCTCTTCAAGTTTGATATCTCCGATTTTCGACGGTTTCGGTATTTCTTCGTTTTTATCTTCTGCGACAATTCCAGCCAGCCCTATAGCATCTCGTGCCATAAACATGGCGTCGCCGAGGTCTCTTCCCTCCGTTAAGATTCCCACGTCCGGAACTTCCACGAGGTATTCACCGTTTTTGTCTTCTGTGAAAATGACAGGATATACTGCTTTCATTTTCTTCTCCTTTCAAAATCTATTAT
>UQMQ01000144.1 GCA_900542245.1 uncultured Eubacteriales bacterium | reverse complement strand
TATTACATTGAATGGGGGAAGTGGAATAATCCCAAGAGAGAATTTTAGTAATTTTACAAAAGAAGCTAGCGATATATATAATAACCTTGTGATAAAAAACAATCAAAAAGTTGAAACAGTTGTTGATGTTTCTAAGGAACCAGCTTATGTTGAACTTTCTTCTAACCCAACTGAGTATGAGGGAGTGTATGGTCTTTTTATTGAATTTGTTGACAAGGGTGTGCAACTCAATAAAGAAGAGTTGGATAAAGCGATTGAGCGTGCAAATACGATTGGAAAAGACCAGTATCATGATCAAAACGATCGCTATGATGGTAAGAAAACTATCAGCGACCTCATCAGTAGTCTGATGGAAAATGACACAATCAAACAAGATGCGGTTATCATTAACGCGATAAAACCTGTAAAAAACAGCTCTAATATCATGGAGCCGCAGATCACAGGCTTTTGGCAGCTGTATGAAACTGCGATGAATCGTGTGAATACCATCTACCCAGGAACCGATGGAACGCGTAAGCTCGCTGACGGCGTATCGCAGACGCAGGTCAACGCTGCGGCAGCGCTTCTGGAATCCGCCATCGCAAACCTCATCCCGAAAGATAAGGTCAATCCGACGGCGCTGTATGAGGCAGTCCATGCGAAGTACAGCTGGACGGATACCGACAAACTGAACACCAATTGGTATGAGGGTCCATATGAAAAATACAATATCAAGGCAGATACGGTTACCACGATCACTTGGGAGCCGTATGCAGCGGCGCTAGCTGACGGACAAGACTTCCTCGACAGCCTGTATGATGCAGATGGCAAGCCAACCGAAGCAAACAATGAGGCTGCAATTAAGACCTGCGAGGATAAGGTTTCTGCCATTGATACGACGCTTCATGCGCTGGCTCCGAAAGAAGCCTACGAAGAACTTTATCAAGCCTTCACCAAGCGCATGGACGAGGCGGAAAAGCTGCTGACGCAGTATGCACCGACCGCCATGGATGCAAAGAGCGATGCAGAAGGCACCTATCCTGCGGACTGCGCATATACGAAGGTCTCCTGGGACGCCTATGTCGCCGCCTACCGGACACTCAAGAGCGCAGCGGCATATCAGATCAAAACCAGCGCAAGCTACCCAAAGGGTGGAACAAGAGAGGACTATGACAGCATCAAAGGCTTTGCGAAGAAGATTGAGGATTTCCGCGACAAGGTCAACGCACTGGTATCGGATAAGGATATTACCGTTTCGGTTTCCTATGTCAATAACAGTGCCGCGCGCCACCCACAGATTCGCGTCAGCGGCACGGACATCTATGAGAACGAAAAGCTCCCGCTGAAAAACGGCAGCACGACCATCGGCGGTATCATCGAGGCAGCGAAAATCACCTTTGACAACGAACCGAGGTCCTACCAATATAAAATAAGCGAGGAAAATGTAACCACGAAAGACTCTCGCGGCATCAGTCTGATGGTCTTTGTCAACGGAGACTGCCGCGGTATTTACCTGTATGATACGAAGAAAAACGGCGCGGACATTCCTGTGCAGCTGCATGACGGCGACCAAGTTGCCATTACCAGAATCCCGCCGGGCTTCTACGCAACCGAGGCTTCCAGCGGCTACGATACGACGGAGAAAACCTATTCCCTGTCTTTCTCGCTGGAGACGCTGGGGGACAGTGTCGGTCAAATCAGCATCGACAGTATTTCGCAGAACATCAAGGTCGGCGATACGGTCAGCCTGAAGGCAAGTGCGAAAGGTACTTATGTAACCAACAAGGGTAAGACGCTTTCTGCGGAGAACCTGACTCTGTTTGTCAGCGGAAAAGCAGAAGAGCAGAACGATACCCTTACCGTTACGGATTTTGAAAAGACAAATGCCGTAACCGATGAAAACGGCAAGACTGAATATGTTTTCCGCGAAGCGGGCTGGTATACGGTTGCGCTCTTTGACTTAAACGAGGAAACGGCAGAGTTTACCGATGTATACGGCGTAACCGAGAAGGGAAATTACCCGGGCGCGAAAGTCGGCGGCTATGTACAGGTTTATGTGGCACCTGCCGCTAACGAAACGGCGCAGCTTGCTAAGTGGAAAACGACGAATCTTGCGGAAGCAAAGGCGCTTTACGAAACATATCATGACGAAGCAATCCTCAAAGCATACGGAAACTATTCCTTTAACACTGATGCGGACTATGAAGCTTTTAACGCGGCATATGAAACTTTAAAAGCAAATCAAGAAGCAGAAGCAATAAAGAGCCTGAAAGATTTGATGGATGCCTATGACCGCGACCTTGCGGCAATGAATACTTATGTCGCAAAGGCAAGGGATCACAAAACACTTGTGCAGAATGTTAAAACGCCGCTTTCCTATCTGCCGGAGACAGCAGCAGAGGTAACTTATGTATATAAGGATCTTTTCCAGCAGATGAAAACGGCGTATGAAGCATTGAATGCCTATGAAGTGAAAGAATTGCTCAGCCCTGCGGAACAAGCAAAAATCGAACTTTTACTGAAGAATATAGGTGATATTGCCGTTCCGGCGAAAACACCGATTCAGATCAGTGCAGCAGAAGAACTGAAAGCAGTTTACGGCGGCAATAATGGGGAATATTACACACCCAATTACGACCATCCGTCACAAAACCACATATATAACACAGACCCGACAGGAAAAGAAAGACGAACTTATGTAAAATATGGGAGTGAAAACCAAGATTTAGAACCATCCGACGCAGGAATGGCGGCATATGCCGAAGATCGGGTTGTAATTGACCGATTCATACACCAGAGCGATAGCATCTACTGGATGATGTATTCTTTGGATGGTAAAAACTGGACTCTTGCTGCAAATCATTGGAAAGACAGTGTAGACAGCGTTCTCATGCGTGCAGAATTTAGAATGCCGCAGACAGATTCTTTGACGGTACAGCTTAAGGGCATCAGTAAGACAGAATATGAAACACTCACCGCAGAAATCGAGAAACTGACGGAAGCAGAACGTGAAGAAGGCAAGTCGGCAATCCAGGCAGCCTACGACAGCTATGATCTGACGAAATATGACGTAGCAGGACAAGCAGCGCTCAAAAAAGCACTGGAGGACGGGCTTGCGGCAGTTGCTAAGGCGAAAAGCAAGCAGGCTGCAGCCGATGCGCGTAAAGTGGCGCTGGCAGCGATGGCAGCAGTCGCTGCAGCAAAGGACAGCGGCGAGGAAAAACCAATCGTAAAACTGGGTTACGATTCCGGCAAGACGATCGGTAAGGTCTATGTCACTATCGAAAATACAAAATATGCAGGCAGCGCGCTTAGCGGCACCATCGTCAGCGGTCAGTATGACCTCGGCGAAAACGACTCGATGATGACTTGTATCCTCAAGGCGCTGCAGATGGGCGGCTACGGCTGGACCGGAACCGGCGGAGGCGGACAGGGCTACGGCATCACCTATATCTCCGGTATCTTTGAAGACAAGAACGGAAACGGCAAGCTGGACAGCGGCGAGCGGAGTCTCTCTGAGTTCGACGGCGGCAAGAAATCCGGCTGGATGGGGACCCAGAACGACTGGTTCAATAACGAAGGCTTCGCGATGTTCAGCGTCAAAAACGGTAAACTGGAAAACGGCGATGAACTGCACGTGATGTACACCACCGACTACGGTGAAGACATCGGCGGCAGCTGGAATAACGGCAATACCAGCCTTGCGGGGCTTACGATTAACGGCGGCAGCCTTTCTCCGGCGTTCAGTGCAGGGCAGAAAGAGTACACGCTGGTGATCAGCGGCGACAAGGCAAACGTGAGAGTCACCCCGAGCGCGGCGAACAAGAACTATCAGGCGCGGACCTTCCTGAACCGCTATAATCAGGACAGCGCAAGATACAAGAGAACGGAGACCATCTCCGTCAAGTCCGGCGACGTGCTCTATGTCGGCGTGGGCGAGAGCGGCTGGCCGACGATGAATACAAGCAGCGCAGGAACCAAGTACACGATCAAGGTAGTCAGCGGCGCGGATGCAAGCGCAGTCAAGAATATGCTTGCGGCGCTCAAGACCATTACGTACAACAACTACAAGACCGAAAAGACCGCGGTCGAGGCGGCAAGAAGCGCATATAACGCGCTGACCGATAAGAGCGCGGTTACGGCAGCAGAACTCAAGAAGCTGACCGATGCGGAAGCACAGATCAAGTTCTACAGCGAGATCGACGATGCCAAGGCGAAGCTTGCGGCGCTGCCGAAGCTGAGCAACCCGACCAAGGAACAGGCGAACGCATATCGCAGCCAGATCAATGCGGCGACCGCGGCATACAACAAGCTGAGCGCGGAGCAGAAGAAGTTCATCACCAAAGCCGATGTCGATAACTACAACGCGCTGGCGACAGTGCTGGGCGTAGAGACGATCGCAGGTGCTGCGGAGATGCCGGAGTCACCGATTTCGACCACCGGCGAAAAAGGTTCTGCGACCACGTCGGCGCCAACCGATGTCAAGGTCAGCGAAAAGACCAAGGCGGACGGCACGAAGGAGACGGTCGCTGAGGTCAAGGTCGATACAGCGCATCACGATGAGATCATCAAGCAGGCAGAGGACAACAAATCTGCGGAGATCATACTGGAGGTTGCGGCATCTGACAGCAAGGGCGCAGACAGCGTACAGCTTTCACTTGATGTAACATTCGTGAAGAATGTCGCAGACAAGACCGACGCCGATCTGACGGTGAACACCGAAAACGGCAAGGTGACGCTCGACCAGGAGACGATCAAAACCGTACTCGCTGAGACCAAGGGCGCGACGATCACGCTCGAAGTGACCAAGGTAGCGAAGCCGACCGAGGCACAGAAGAAGGCAGCAGGCGCAAATGGTCATCTGCTCAAGCTGACGATCAAATCCGGCGATAAAGTCATCTCTGACTTCAACAAGGGCAAGGTCAAAGTGGTTGCGGAAATCGTTTCCAAG
>UQMQ01000143.1 GCA_900542245.1 uncultured Eubacteriales bacterium | reverse complement strand
ATGGGTATCATAGGGTATCGTTCAGCAGAAGTTTTTCATTTTTTCTATGGCTCAAAGGCAGAAAAGGTGATAGAATAAAGAAAAAAAGAACGCACGTTTGCGATGCGAAAAAGACAGGAGAATACGATGCTATATAAAACACATTACGAGTCTCCGCTCGGAGATCTGCTTTTGACGGCGGACGCGCAGGCGCTGACAGGGGTTTGGTTTGACGGGCAGAAATATTACGCGCAGGGACAGGCGGATTTGGAGTCTGAAGCGGGCGCAGCGATTTGCAATGCACCCTGCAAGGAAGAGCTTGCACCGCTGCTGGTTGATGTGAAGCGCTGGCTGGACATATACTTTGCGGGAAAAGAGCCGGACTTCGACTTGCCGCTCAATCCGACGGGAACTGATTTTCAGAAAAGCGTCTGGAGCATTCTATGCACGATCCCTTACGGCAAGACCATGACCTACGGACAGATCGCGGCGCAAATCGCGGCAGAGCGGGGTATCGCGCGGATGTCAGCGCAGGCCGTCGGCGGGGCGGTCGGGCATAATCCACTGAGCATCATCGTTCCCTGTCACCGGGTTGTCGGTACGAACGGCAGTCTGACCGGATATGGCGGAGGCATCGACCGCAAGATCAAACTGCTCACGCTGGAGGGCATCGATATGAGCGCGTTTTTCGTGCCGAAAAAGGGGACAGCACTGTAAACGCTGTATTATCGGCAACAAAGAATGTAATGTTGCCTGTAATCATGAAATATGGTACGATATAATTTAAAGAAGCGTTGAAACAGGGGGTATGCGTATGTACTTGTACCATGGAAGCAATATGAAAGTTGAAACGCCGCAGCTTATTCTTTCAAATCGGACCTTGGACTTTGGATCTGGATTTTACATAACATCTGATGAATCACAGGCAACAAGGTGGGCAAAACTTCAAACAAAGCGCCGAAAAAAGGGAGAAGCGGTACTTTCGATTTATGATTTTGACGAAGAACAAGCGGCGGAGTTAGCACTTTTACGCTTTGAAGAGGCAGATCAAAAATGGTTGAATTTTGTAACGCAAAACAGAAAGAATTTGTACAATGGCGATAAATTCGATATTGTTATCGGGCCTGTGGCAAATGATACAACAATGCCGGTTTTATCAGATTACATGGCAGGCAATATATCCGAAGAAGTAGCATTGATTCTCTTGAAGCCGCAAAAATTAGCCAATCAATATGCTTTCTTGACACAAAAAGGTCTGCAATGTTTAAAATATCTCGGAGGCAAAGAAATATGAGAGAGAATACCAGACCGTCAATTATGCAAAACTTTGATACGGAACTTGCGGCTTTGATTTCCAAAAGCAGGGGAGTCTCGCTTATGGATGGATTGCGAATCTTTTTGAAATCTCAAACCCATGGAATGCTCCTCGACAACGAGATGCGGCTTTGGTATTTTAGTCCGCTGGCCATCTTTGATATGTGGGAAAACGAAGAGGCAACAGGCGATCCCGGGAACTCTTTGTATCTGCGAGGTGATGAAATTGACGAAAGAATTTAAGTTTTTTGCCTACCTGCTGGAATGTTATGCGGTGCATAAGGACACTACAGCGGATAAAATTCTGGAAACCCTAGATGAGAAGAATCTTACGCAGTTTGTCTATGACATGTATGAATTATATCACAGCGAAGCAATCGAAAATGCGTTTACCGATCTTGACAGCTTGATCAAAACCGGTAAACCGGCATACTAAGGGAAATATGACAATGTGCACTTACCGACCGAAAAAAATCTTGCGAATGATTTTCGGTCTTTTTCTTTTGCGCTGAAATGAATCTGCCCAGAATGCGACGGCGCGCAGCGGCGCGCCGTCGAACGTCCTTCCACTACGGGAATACAGACAGAGCAAGCTCTCCTTGAAACCGTCTTTTTTCGTAGCTGTTGGCTTGCTTCCGTGCAGGTAGCTCTGTGCCCGGATAGACCGGCATGCTCTCTGCGATCGTGTGCGTTAAGTCTAAAATTCTCATAGATAAAATTCCCTTACATTCCTAAAAAAATCAGACATCGCTGTTAAGAATGGTGTAAACTGCGGCAAGCTCCGCCAGCATGCCGATGCGCAGTGCGTCTTCCTGCGGTGCGAAATGCTCATTGTGCAGTGAGTCATACGTCGCGGACTGTGGGTCATGTGTACCTAAATTGAAGTAGAGACCCTGATAACCCTGCGTGAAGTAAGCAAAGTCATCAGCACCCAGGCTCGGAACGTCAGCATAGACAATGTTATCCTTGCCGAAGACATCCTCCATAATCGGGGTAAGCAGGTCAAAAAGAGCATCGCTGTTTTTGAGCGATGGATAGCCATCCTCAAAAGCAACCTCGCAAGAGGCACCATAAGAAGAAGCTGTATCTTCTGCCATTTTGCGGATCCGTTCCTTGATGCTGTCCCGCAGATCGAGGTCAAAGGTGCGGAGCGTGCCTTCCAGCGTTGCTTCGCCGGAAATGATATTGCTTGCTGTCCCGCTGTGGAACGTACCGATGCTGATGATCACAGGCGTGGTAGGCGGAATGTTTCTGGTCACGATCGTCTGCAGACCGGAAACGATCGCGCAGGCAGGCGGCAGTACGTCAATGCCGCCATCCGGATGTGCACCGTGACAGGATCTTCCTTTGACGGTGAGGCGAAACTCGCAAGTAGCAGCATTCATATAACCTTTGACGAATTCCAGCTTGCCGCAGTCAACGTTTGGTGCTACATGTAGCGCGATAATATTTTTGATGTCAGGATCCTGCAGGCAGCCGACTTCGATCATCTGCCTTGCGCCACCGATCGTTTCCTCGGACGGCTGGAAGAGCAGGCGGACGGTTCCGGGCAAAGAGGCCTGATTCGCCTTGAGGATCTTGGCGACACCGAGCAAGATCGACGTGTGCATATCGTGGCCGCAGGCGTGCATGACGCCTTCGTTCTGCGATGCATAAGGCAGACCAGTCTGTTCGGTCACCGGCAGTGCGTCGATGTCCGCGCGAATCGCAGCAGTCTTGTCTGTGCGCTGTCCGTAAATTGTCGCGCAGATGCCATGCCCGGCGATTCCTTTTTCGTATGGGATATCAAGAGCGTTCAGCCAATCACAGATCTTTGTTTCCGTGCGTGCTTCGTGCTCACTCAGCTCCGGATGCATGTGGATGTCCCGGCGAAATGCCGCGACCTCATCAAAGACATCAGCAACTTGCTTGTGTAATCGTTCAAGGTCAAAATACATATTTACACCTCCAAATGTTATTGTATAGTATATTTAGAAGAACTGCAACAATTGTGCCATGCATATCAAGTGCAGTGCATTTCACAGCGCATCGTCTGCTAAAACCTTGATACCGTTCTCGGTAATCCTAGTTCCGGCTCTGCCGAGCCCGATTTGAATCAATGCATCCTTTTGCAGCTGCGCAAGGATGATCCTCAAAGTGCGGTCACTAAGGCTGAAACCCATATCGTTCAGCATATGCAATAGAGCGTTTCGACCGATTCCATGCGATATTTCTGTGGAATCGGCGATAATCTCGAGTGTTTTTTTCTGAATACTGCTTACCGGGGTCTTCTTTGCAGCTTTGCTTTTTTCTGTCAAGATATAGTCCGGGAAGGCGTTCAAGGTCTTATAATATGTACAGAAATTTTCTACTTCTCTTACATTGCCAGGCCACTGATAGGTAGTGAGGTGATCGATCTCCTGCAGCGTTAGATCATTGTATTTGTCTCCCAGGAAATGATGCAGCAATGGAATGACGTCTTGCATTCTGGCTCGAAGCGGGGGTATGCGGATCGGCAAGACATTCAAACGATAAAACAAGTCACTTCTGAAATGACCCTCCTGAACTTCAAGCATCAGATCTTTATTGGTAGCGGTGATGAGGCGTACATCGATATCAATGATGCGGTCGCTGCCGATCCGCATAATTTGTTTTTCCTGAATGGTTCGAAGGAGTCTGGCCTGCAGTTTCGGCGTAACATCTCCGATCTCATCCAGGAAGATCGTTCCGTGGTTTGCTTGTTCAAATAGTCCGATTTTTCCTTTTGCATTTGCGCCGGTAAAGGCGCCTGCTTCATAACCGAACAACTCGCTTTCCAGCAGATTTTCAGGCAGCGCAGCGCAGTTTACCGCCACAAACGGTTTCCTCTTGCGCGGCGAAGCGTTATGGATGGATTGTGCGAAAAGTTCCTTGCCAGTGCCGCTTTCACCATATATGAGCACAGTGTGCTCCGACTGTACCATCTGTTCTGCGGTCTGCACTGCATTCTTCATTTCTTCGGAGCAAAAAATAATGTTTTGGAAATGATGTTTTGCGACATGACCCTTTTTATGGTTCGCCTTTTCACCTAGCGATAACTTGCTTTCCTCCTGGATCGTAATATAGTAGCCGACGGTTTCCTCCATCAACTTGATCGGGTGACTGTCATAACGATCGTCTTGATCCTGAAGGACCGAAAGATCGTACTCGTTTCCCCTTGATTTTGTGATCTCCTTGGACTTATCGTTTGCGTAAATCACCTTTCCGGCATTGTCAATCAGCAGGATCCCTGATTGACTTGTATTTGCTATTTTATGCAAAGCTTCGCTTTTCAAGTATTCATTCACGTAATTCATATGGAATATGGCATCCGGGGCGGCCAGTGTCTGTATATATCGAAAAAGATTTCTGTTTACCACGCTGATGTCCAAATTCAACGATTTCATGAGTCTGAACATTGTATCAAAGCTGATTTTTCTATAACCGATATCTATGATCTCTTTGATGTGCGCCGGAACGAATTGTCTCTCTGCCGGAGTGACTGCGACTGTGAGATAATCATAGATACCGGTGTGTGCCAGCTTCCTGTCATAGGCGATCATGTTAATGTGATTGATGCCCATTTCAAAAAAACCGTTGATCGTATCCACTGCAGTGCTGTACGAGTCGTTTACGATCAGAACATTTGTCCC
>UQMQ01000142.1 GCA_900542245.1 uncultured Eubacteriales bacterium | reverse complement strand
TTTCATGGAACAGAACCATTCTATCATATTTACTTATACAAGAAAAGCGAAGGGCGTGTGAAGTTTTCGAGAAGAAGCGAGCGAAAAGCGCCCGTCTTTCTGCACGATCCTGCACATTTTTCGCTGCCTTGGAATATATATAAGGTAAAAGACTGCGGTTTGCCACAGGCAGACGCGCAAACCAAGAGAGGTGGAGAATACATGAAAAACTGCTTGTACTGCATTGATGTCTATACAGTCAGTGAAGGGGATACGCTATACTCGATTGCCGAAAAATACGAGCTGCCGGTCAGCCTGCTGATGAAAGTCAACGGTATCGAAAATCCATATAATCTGCAGATCGGCACAAGGCTCTGCATTCCGGGAACCGCGGATCAGCTGCCGGCCGCGCCGGAAAGCTGCGCGAAAAAACATACCGTCAAAGCCGGAGACACCCTGTACTTAATCGCCAAAATGCACAATGTCAAGCTCGACGCGCTCATGCGCGCGAACCCGCATATCGACCCGTACAACATGTTAGTCGGCACTGAGCTCTGCATCCCGATGTAGCGCGCATATATGCCGCCGCGCAGCGGCGGCAAACTTAGGCTGCCTGCCGATTTCTCCGCACGCGGCAGGCAGCTTCTAATACTGTTTCCAGCATAGCTTTTCCGATTCCGCATCCACAATACGCTTGATACAAGGTAATTGCCAGTTCACAACGATATCCTTGACGGTTATAGATTTGATTCTCATTGTCATCCCCGCTGTAAATCCGAAATTCTCACATGTTATCCGACAAATCAATCCAGTATCGTTCTAAATCCTGATCACGTTCCGGGTCATGCACAGTCGATTCATATTTCCCTCCGTTATGCAGGATGACTCTTCGGCTTCCTTCATTTCCCTGTGCGCAGCAGATCAGAACCTGATCGATTCCGAGGTCTTTACACTTCGGCAAAGCAAGCCGCAGCATTTGTGTCGCGTATCCCTTTCTGCGCTCGCTCGGACAGACGGAATAGCCGATATGTCCACCGTATTGCGCCAAAAAGGTGTTGCAATCATGCCGGATTTGCATGACCCCTACAATCTTGTTGTCTGTTTCTCGAAGATAGATATATTGTGTCATCGGCACAGAATGCGGAGGCGTTGTTTCCGCATGTTTGAACATTTGGACCTGAGCCAGCCAGTCCTGTGTTTGATCGAATCTTCGAAGCGAGCCGCATCCGTCCATTGACCCGTCGTACTCCAAAAACTCTTGCCGGTACCTTTGAATCTGCCTGTCATATTCCATCGTTGGCTCTATCAATTTCATTTGGATCGGTCACCTCCCGCAAATTTCTAGTTTTCTCTCTAAAATGATACACAAGTTTGCTACAGAAACTTGTCCAGTTCTTTTTCGACTTCCGGCATCTTTTTGACGCTTGGATGCTCGATCACCTTACCGCGCGCGACGACCATCTCAATCTTGCGCAGCGCCTGCAGATTTTCAAGCGGATTCTCTTTTGTTACCACAAAATCCGCGCACTTGCCCGGCTCGATGCTGCCTGTCATGTCTCCGATGCCTGCCAGCTCGGCATTCAGCTTGGTCGCGGTATATAAGGCAAATTTTTGGGATACGCCGCAATACTTGTGATAATAGTTCAGCTCCCGCCACATATCGTAGTGTGTGACGTATGGACAGCCGGTATCGGTTCCCAGACCGACCGGAATGTCGTTTTCGAGGCAGGCCTTGGCGCAGTCCAAAATCCCGTTGAAAACCACTTGTCCGTTGTACTGCTCCGTCTCGGTGATATGGCTGACTTTGCGGTCAAATTTCGCATACGGCAGTGCCGGAGAAATCGTCGCGATCAGGCAGGCATGATGTTCTTTGCATAACGCGATCATTTCCGCGTCGGCAGCCGCGCCGTGCTCAATTGAATCCACACCGTTTGCCAACGCGCATTTTACCCCTTCCGGGCTCTCTACATGGGCAGCCACTTTCAGACCCAGTTCATGCGCCGCATCGCAGGCTGCTTTGACGTATTCCGGCGGCATTTTGAGCTCGCCCGGCTCGCCCTTAACCTTGGCGTCCAGCACGCCTCCGGTAATCATCAATTTGATCCAGTCCGGCTTGTTCTCCGCGATTTTACGGACATAAGCCGCTGCTTCCTCCGCGCTGTTCGCCACATAAGCCAAAGAGTGCGCCATGTGACCACCCTCGACCGAGACCGCCATATCGCAGCTCAAGATCCGCGGACCGATCAGCTTGCCTGCCTTGATTTGATCGCGGATTTTGGAGTCAAAGTCCAGCACCCCGCCGACGGTTCGGATTGTCGTGACCCCGCTCAAAAGCTGTGTCTTGGCACTGGAGGCGCACATATTCAGCGCCAGCTTGCGAAGCAGCGCGTTGCTCGTCAAAAGCTTAACCAGCTTCACAGGATCTTGCTGTTTTTTCTTCGGTTTTCCGGTCGCCGGCAGATGCAGATGCAGATTGATCAGTCCCGGCATGATATAGTTTCCGGCTAGATCCGTAATCTCGTATTCGGTAAGATCCTTATCCTTGATCTGCACTTTTTCGACGATGGCTTCAATTTTCTCTCCGTCCGTCAGAATGACCTTGCCCTGCTGCGGCTCCATCTCCTTACTGCCATCTAAAATCATTCCGTTGATATAGGCGTGTTTCATAGCCTGAGCCTCCTGTTTTTTTCGATTTCTTTCCCGCCCTCTCCGCGCGTTTGCAGGCGCGGAAGCGCATATGCACACTTGTCTTTATTTTACGAGAAAATGTCGCGAAAGTCTACTCTCATTTTCCGCGTCTTGTCTATCTTTTGCGCTGCTCCACGTGTCTGTTTCAGGCGACAGCTTTCCGCATGGTATCCACACGAATTCCATTTTTACCCTGAAACTGCAAACCTATCGCACCATGCACATCATTGCGAAAGACTTGTACGCCGCGCGCTGTAAGACGTTCGAGTACCTCAGGCGACGGGTGACCGTAATTGTTCTTCCCGACCTGGATTACTGCGATTCGTGGGTTCACGACATCCAAAAAGGCTACTGCGCTGCTGGTCTTGCTCCCATGATGCCCTACCTTCAAAACATCCGCCCGCAGTCTCTCCGTCTCATTCCGACCTTGATAATATGCCAGCATCGCAAGCTCTCCCTCTTCGTCTAAGTCTCCGGTGATCAGCACCCGATAGCCGCGGTAATGCAGCATGAATACACTGCAGGAGTGGTTTTCCTCCTGCTGCGGATCTTCCGCAAGCGTCAGCGGCCAAAGTGTCTCAAGCCAGACATTCTCGTCTTTGCCGAAGCGAATCGTCATGCCTGCCGTCAGTCCGACCTGCCGCTTCCTGACCCGAAAATTCTCCGCCAGCTGGCTCTGTCCCAAATAGTGATCAGTGTGCCGATGCGTTGCCAGAGCCAGATCGATGCTGCCGACTCCGTTCCCAAGGAAATACGGTTTCAAAGTCTTCTGCCCCACGTCATAGCGTATGCTGCCGCCCCCATCGATCAGGAGATTTTTACCGCCGCAGCGCAGATGGATACCGTCTCCTTGTCCCACATCCACAAAGATCACATCATCATGCGTGATCGGGCTGTAAGTGAGCCCCTGCAGCAGAATAGCCACCAGCAGGATCAACAAGCTGCAGCAAAAAATCGTCCGGTACTGTTTACGCAGGCGCAGAAGCAGGCAGGTCTCTGATGCTGCAAAAAAGCCCCCTCCCAAGAGAAATATCGTCAACCACAGCGGCGGCCGTACCACATCCACTGCCGCCGCTCCACCCAGTCCAAACCCTGCATTGACCGTCAGCAGCAGCCGCGCCATCGCGTCCAGAAACGGCGCGCTGGCTTCATACAGTACCCCGCCGATGCCAAAAAACAGGAAACAAAGCATCGCAAACGGCACGAAATATCCGGTCAGATAGATGATCGGGAGATTGGCTGCCAGACTAACCAGAGATATCGTATGAAACTGGTAGGCTTGATACAGCACCAGACCCAGATTGACTGCCAGCGCCGAAGCCAAACTATCCGGTATCTGCTTCGGCAGGATTTTTTCAAAAAAAGCGATTGCGCAGATTGCCAGAAACGACATCTGAAACGCCGTCCCCAGGATCACATACGGGTTTCTAAGGATCAGCAGCAGACACACTGCACTCAATGCCGTCAGCATATCGTAGCGCAGATCCAACAGCCTTGCCGTCACGCTCATGACGATCATCCATACCGCCCGCACCGTTGATGGGCTCCATGCGGACAGCGTCCCGTAAGAGAACAGAATCAGTCCCAGCAGCGCAAGATACGGTCCACTTGTCCGATTGCGTGTCAGGCGCTGATACAGCCCGTACAAAATCCCGATGTGCAGCCCGCTGACTGCCAAAATATGCGCTGTTCCGTTGTCACGAAACTGCTGCACCGCGTCCTCATCCAAATAGGCAGTCTCACCGAACAGCACGCCCATTAAGAGCCCCTTACTCTCTGCGCGAAGACTCGCTGCGAACAAAAACTTCTGCCGCATGAGAAGCTGCTCGTACCGCTGTAGCAGTCTCGCCGGAAGCGACGCATGCGCCGTCTGATCGCTCTCAAAGCCCGCAAGTGTACCGACCAATGTGATGCCGCAGCTTTTGAGATAGTCTGCATAATCGAAGCAGTGCGGATTGCCGGCTGACTGCGGCAGGCGCAGACTGCAGGTAAAACGGATCTTACTTTTCTGCAGCAGCCAGGGCTGTTCTATCTTTTGATAGTAAGTCAAAAGCGCCTCCCGCGCTCTGTCCAGCGGCGCATCATCCATACTGCAAAGGCGGACGCGCAGCGTATAGACCGCATCCTCCTTTTCGCGGATCTGTCTGACAACAGCGGTATAGCGATGCTCTCCTGCCGTCAGTCTGCTGTCCGGCCGCGCCTGCAGCGGCAGATCCGCAAGCTCCAAAAGATACAGCAGGATCAGCAGCATGAGCGTGCATTGAAACAATTTTCTTCGAATCGGTATCTTTTTTAACATTTTCTCCTCCTTATTACACATATTACCACACTTCTCGTCAATTTCAAATACATTTACATACAATTTTGTATTTTTCTTTTATGCAAAAAAGATTTTTAAGGACAAAAGTGTGCAAAGCGAAACCTGCGATTTCTATGCGCACATGGCGCTCACCTATGAGCGCTA
>UQMQ01000141.1 GCA_900542245.1 uncultured Eubacteriales bacterium | reverse complement strand
AGCACAAGCTGATAGGGCATGCGGTGTCAAACAGCGGGCAGGGCGAGCTGAAAGGATCAGCGCTGCACTGCGCTTACCCCTCCGGTTCGTATGGGTTGATGGGGAGATGGAAGCCGCCGGAAACAGCTTTTTGCGCTGCGGGTACGAATTTATCTAGGAAGTGTGCAGAAATTGTGATATAATCATATTGAACGTCTGGAAACGGGCGTGTGCATATCATTTTGCTGCAAAGGAGGAAGTGAGCGTGACAATTGCTAGAATTTGTTTTGCTGTACTGCTTTGTGTGCCTCTTCTTTTGTGCGTAGAGGTATGCTTTGAAAAGCTGGTCAATGAGATCAACAAAAAGAGGAGAGAGCAATGAGGCGCGGAATCTTTATTTCGATAGAAGGACCGGATGGTTCCGGGAAGTCGACACAGATCAAGAATATCAAAGACTACTTTGAGGGGAAACAGTTTGAAGTGGTCTTTACCAGAGAACCGGGCGGCACTGCGATCGGAGAACGGATTCGAGATATTATCCTTGACAAGAACTGCAAGGAAATGGATTATATGACGGAGGCGATGCTGTATGCGGCAGCCAGAGCGCAGCATGTGTCTGAGGTGATCGAACCGGCGCTAGCTGCAGGCAAGGTCGTGATTTGCGATCGATTCGTGGACTCCAGCATCGCCTATCAGGGCTACGGCAGGAAACTGGGAGAAGCAGTGGCGGTCATTAACGGTTACGCAGTTAAGGGCTGTATGCCGGACTTGACGCTTTTATTCAAGCTCGACCCGTCGGTCGGCAAGGATCGGATTCGGGTCGATCAGCAGGATCGGCTCGATGCGGAGGCAGAAGCGTTCCATCAAGATGTCTACCGGGGCTATCTGCAGCTCGAAAAGCAGTTTGCGGACCGCTTCTGCGGGATCGACGCCAGCCGCAGCATTGCAGAGATCTCTACAGAGGTCTGCACGAAGCTGGATCGCATATTGGCTGCATGGGAAAGCAGAAAGGCAGGAAACTGAATTGTCTCTGACGAGATGGAAAGAAAACGAAAAGCTGGTCGGACGTATCCGGCAAAGCATCTGTGAGGGAAATATCTCACATGCCTATCTGATCGAGGGCGATACCTGCGTGGATAAAATCGGCTTTGCGAAAGATTTTTTGAAGGCGCTAAGCTGCCGCGTCGCGCCGGGTGAGGGCTGTGATACCTGTGCGGATTGCCGCAAGATCGACCACGACAACTGTGAAGATCTGTATCGGGTCGAGGCGGACGGTATATCGGTTAAAGACGATATGATTGAAAAACTGCAGGGAAACCTCGCCCGTAAGCCGCTCGGACCGCGCAATATGGCGATCATCGCCGATGCGGACACGATGACCGTCCGTGCGCAGAACCGTTTGCTCAAGACGCTGGAGGAACCGCAGGGCGATGCTGTGATGCTGCTCCTGTGTGATAATCGCGAAAACATGCTGGAAACCATTCGTTCCCGCTGTATTGGCTGGCATCTGCAGCCTGAGGAGACGGCAGACGCGCCGCAAAGCGAAGCAGAGGGAGAACGTGCCCGAGACTGTGCCGATGCATTGGTCGATTGGATTTTGGATGGAGAAGGATTCTTCCAAATGAAGCAGATCCTTGCGCAAAATGTAAAGAACCGCGATGACGCCTTTCGCGTCCTAGATGCGATGGAACATGTTTTCCGGGATATTCTGCTCGGCAAGGACGCACGCAGTAAGCTGTTCCGGCCGGAGGAAATCATGCGGTATGTCACACTGCTTGAAGAAGCGCGCAGAGATCTGATATGGAAAGTGAATTACAATTATGCGCTGAAGGACCTGCTCATTAAAATCGGCAAATAACGATGTGATACGGGACGGTCGGTAGTCGTGCCCGCAGCAGGAACCGCAGCCAAAATCATAAAGGAGAAACTATGGTAAGAGTAATAGGGGTCAGATTCAAGACCGCAGGTAAGGTCTACTATTTCGACCCGGGTGAATTAGAACTGGAGATCGGTGCCAATGTCATCGTGGAGACCGCGCGCGGTATGGAATTCGGGACGGTGTCGATGGAAGCAACGACAGTCGACGAGGACAATATCGTTGCGCCGCTCAAAAGAATTGTCAGAGTGGCCTGCGAGGAGGATTACAGACAGCATCAGGAAAATGTCAAGAAGAAGGAAAAGGCGATGGCGCTCTGCCAAGAAAAAATCGATAAGCATGGACTTGTGATGAAGCTGATCGATGTGGAATACACCTTCGATAAGAGCAAGATCATCTTTTACTTTACAGCAGACGGACGTGTGGACTTCCGCGAACTGGTCAAGGATCTGGCAAGTGTATTCAAAATGCGCATCGAGCTCAGACAGATCGGCGTGCGCGATGAGGCCAAAATGCTGGGCGGTATCGGTAGCTGCGGACGCAGTCTTTGCTGCCACAGCTGGCTGGCGGACTTCGAGCCGGTGTCGATCAAGATGGCAAAGG
This sequence comes from uncultured Eubacteriales bacterium, assembly GCA_900542245.1. Classification (GTDB taxonomy): domain Bacteria; phylum Bacillota; class Clostridia; order Peptostreptococcales; family Anaerovoracaceae; genus CAG-238. Next base: position 2,714 of record UQMQ01000141.1, on the reverse strand, counting down.
TGCAGAATCTGTCTCTGAATCCGGCGAAGATCTCCGGCATCTGCGGCAGACTGATGTGCTGCCTGAAATACGAAAACGACATCTATATGGAGCTGCGCAGAGGCATGCCGGATATCGGAGAAAAGGTCAAAACACCGGACGGTCTCGGCAAGGTCGTAGAGACGGTCCTTTTGGAAAACAAGGTCAAGGTGCGTCTATATGTAGATGATGCGCCGCCGACAGTCGGCAGACGACGCGGCGACAAAAATGACAAAGACGCCAAAAAAGAGAATAAACCGGAGGAGCAGGAAGAAAAACTGACGCCGGATATCTATACCTATAAAAAAGAAGAGATCCGTCGCCTGGAGAAGCGGCGGGAACGCGGCAGGGACAACCGGGATAGGGACAATGCGAACATCTTTGCGGGCATGGATGCCGCGACCAAAAAAGAGATGGAAGAACTGATGAAGGACGAGTAGCAAGCGATGACGGAACGAATCGATCAGATCGGATTCGGCGGGCTTGAGCTGATCCAGGAACCCGCCGAGTTCTGTTACGGCGTGGATGCCGTTCTGTTGGCTGATTTCGCTGCCCGGCAGGGCGGTTTCAGCGAGGTCAATTTCGATGCAAAGCCGCTCGTCGCCAGACGGCGCGGTCTTGCGGACTGCAAGGCGGTCGACCTGTGTACGGGAACAGGCATCATTCCGCTGATTCTGTCATATAAGACGAACTGCAGCCGTATTTACGGCGTTGAGGTGCAGCAAAATTCCTATGAGCGGGCGGTGCGAAGCGTGCAGCGCAACGGGCTGCAGGCGCGTGTGCAGTTTTTTCGATCCGATGTCAAAGACTTTTGCAGCGGACAGGGAGTGTGCCTTCGGGACATCGTAGATGTTGTGACCTGCAATCCGCCTTACACGCAAGGGCAGGGCGGTCTGACCAATGCGAACAGCGCGAAAACGATCGCCAGACACGAAACGACGGCAGGGCTGGCGGATTTCGTGCAGTGTGCAGCGCAGCTTCTGAAACCGAAGGGAAGCTTCTTCATGGTGCACAGACCCGCACGCCTAGTCGACATCTGCGTGGCAGGCAGAACCTACGGGCTGGAGCCGAAGGAGCTGTGTCTGGTCAGTCCCAAAGAGGGCGAGATTCCCAATATTTTGCTGGTGCATATGATCAAAGGCGGTGGGAAAGAACTCAAACTGCTCAAGCCGCTGGCTGTCTACGAAGCAGACGGCAGCTTTACCGCAAGACTGCGAAAATGCTACGAATAATTACAAATCAAGGAATAATCACAAATTTCAAATCAAGCGGACAATGACCAGAGAGACGGCAATGCCTGCGAGGTATGCCAGCATGCCGCAGGCAAAGGCATGACGCATGCGGGTCACTCCGGTGACACTGAAATACAGTGCAAGGACGTAGATGACGGTCTCACAGCCGCCGGCCATCACACAGGCGGCGCGACCGGCGTAGGAGTCCGGGCCGACCGCTTCGAGGATGTCCTGCACGATGATGAAGGAGCCGCTGCCGGAGACCGCGCGTAGCAGCATCAGCGGCAGGAGCTGCGAAGGGACTGCAAGGAAGTCGAGCAGGGGTGCGAGCAGATGATAGATAAACTGCAGCAGACCGGAGGCGGTGAGGCCGTTGACAGCCAAATAGATCCCGATGAGAAACGGCAGGATCTCCAACGCGGTCGCCAGTCCCTTTTTGGCACCCTCGATGAAGTAGTCGTAGACCGGGGCGTTATGCAGCAGTCCGTAGGCAAGGATCAGTGCAGCCATGACCGGGACGAATGCGGAAGAAATTGTAGCAAAAAAGGTCTCAATGCTCACGCTCTGTAGATCTCCTTTCCATCAATTTGCATATTGCGATGGAGATCAGGACTGTGATGCCCGCAGTGATGAGGGCAGGAAGCACGATGGAATACGGCGCTTCCGAGCCGAGATCTTCGCGAATCTGAATGGTCACGACCGGTACCAGCGGCGCAAACGCCATATTGACGACTGCGAAGGTACACATGTCGTTGCTTGCCGAGGCGGCATGGTGGTTTTGTGCGTCCAGCCGTTCCATCGTGCGCAGCGCAAAGACGGTCGAGCTGTTGCCCGCACCGAAGATGTTTGCCATAAAGCTCATGATGATGCAGGAAAGCGTCTCCGGGTCCTTTTGTTTGGGAAAGAGTAGGCGCGTAAAGGGCATCAGGAGCCGCGCGAGGCTGTGAATGAGTCCGGTGCGTTCAGCGACCTCCATCAAGCCACTCCACATGGCCATGATGCCGGCAAGACCGATGACGAAGGTGACAGCGCTTTGCGAGCTTTCGACGATCGCGGTACCGAAGGCAGATATGTTGCCGCACAGGGCCGCATAGAGAAACGACGATAAAAAAATACCGGACCAGATATAATTCATCATGGGAAAATTACTCCTTTGCAGCGTCATTTTCGGTGCGCAAGAGGTGCTGCGCCCCAAAAAGAAAGGAAAAAAGACATTTATTTAAAAATTTTATGCTAAAAATCGAAAAAAATGTTGCAATTATTTCCATATCTAGGATATAATAAGGTTAGCTTTTATTTATAGTGAAAAAGCGAATCTGCGAAGGGAGGTATTCAATGACAATCACCATCACATATCAGGGTCTGATCCTGACCATCCTTGCAGTCTTAGGCATGATCTTGCTGGTCTACCTGATCCTGCTTCTGCGGAAGCTGATCGGCACGCTGCGGGAAGTCGATAAGATC
>UQMQ01000140.1 GCA_900542245.1 uncultured Eubacteriales bacterium | reverse complement strand
TTGGGACAAAAGTGCGCATCACGAAATCAGAGATTTCTATGCGCACATGGCGCTCACCCATGAGCGCCGCTTCGCAAGGTGCTTTTGTCGTGATGCCGGAACTATCGCTATGAGATAGTTCCGGCATCAAAAGCAAAAAGCATGTCCGGGCTTCTGATCCCCATGAACATGCTTTTCGTTCTTTTTATACGTCGCTGCGGTCGGTGTAATGCGTATGCAGCAGCTGATGCGCGCGCATACCGCCTGCCATACCGAGGTATTCCTTGTAGAGCTTCTTGACGGTCGGATTGTTGTGTGCCTTGCGGATATACTTTTCGCGGTCGCCCTTGTAGAGGGCACTGGCGCGTTTTTCCTTAAAGTCTACCCAGTTGCGCACATCCGAAACCTGCAGCGGCTGCCCGCCGCCGTTGATGCAGCCGCCCGGACAAGCCATGATCTCGATGAAATCAAAATGCTCTCCCGCCTTGACACGCTCGATGAGCCTGCGCGCATTACCAAGTCCGTGCGCGACTGCTGCACGAATCGTCAAATCCGCGATCTCGACCTCGGCGATCTTGATGCCGTCCTCCAGACCGCGCACCTGCACATAGTCGATGGCATCGGAGCTGCTGCCGTTGAGAATATCCGCTACCGTTCTGAGCGCCGCCTCCATGACACCACCGGTCGCGCCGAAGATCAGACCCGCACCGGTCGACACGCCGAGCGGATTGTCAAAGTCTCCGTCACCGATGGCATTGAAGTCGATCCCGATCATTTTGATCATACGTGCCAGTTCTCTGGTCGTGATGACCGCGTCCACATCCGCCAGTCCATTGACCGAAAGCTCCGGTCGCTGTGCCTCATATTTTTTTGCCACACAAGGCATGACCGAAACCACATAGATCGACTGCGGATCGATGTCGTTCTTCTCTGCGTAGTAGCTCTTGATGATCGCACCCATCATCTGGTGCGGCGATTTGCAGCTCGACAGGTTCGGCAGCATCTCCGGGAAATTATGCTCGCAGAACTTGATCCAGCCCGGTGAGCAGGAGGTGATCAAAGGCAGGACGCCGCCGCCGCGAATGCGGTCGATCAGCTCTGTCCCCTCCTCCATGATCGTCAGATCCGCCGCCGTATCGGTATCAAAGACCTTGTCGAAGCCCAGCATACGCAGTGCTGTCACCATCTTGCCCGTCACATCCGTACCAATCGGATTGCCGAATTCCTCACCGAGCGCTGCGCGCACAGCCGGCGCTGTCTGCACGATGACATGCTTCTCCGGGTCATAAAGCGCATCCATCACTTCATCGATGCTGCGATGCTCCTGCAGTGCGCCGGTCGGACAGACGTTGATGCACTGTCCGCAGTTGACACAGACGGTCTCGTCCAGACTGCGGTTTTCAGCGGCACCGATGACCGTATGATAGCCGCGGTTGATGGCAGAAATCGCACCGACCGTCTGGATATTGTTGCACACACTCACGCAGCGTCTGCAGAGAATACAGCGGTTCGGGTCGCGCTGAATCGAGATGCCCTCATCGACGCTCAGCGGCTGATCGCTGGTGATGTGCTCCTGATATTTGACATAGTTCTCAAAATGTACGTCCATTTTGTCCGTCAGAATCTGCAGCTCGCAGGAATTCGTCCGCGTACAGCTCTGACATCTTGCCGGATGATTGGAAAGGATCAATTCGAGGGTCTTTTGTCTGACCTTCAAAAGCTCCGGTGTGTGCGTTCGTACCTCCATGCCATCCTTGACCGGATAGCCGCAGGCAGCCTGCAGCGCACGAGAGCCTTTGACTTCTACCAGGCACATCCGGCAGCAGCCGATCTCGCTCACATCCTTCAGAAAGCAAAGGGTCGGAATGTGAATATTGATTTCTTTTGCCGCCTCCAGGACGGTATAAGTATCCGGCACATAAACCTGAATGCCGTCGATCGTTACATGTACTTTTCCCATTTTGGACTCCCCCTTACGCATTCTTCATGATAGACTTGAACGGGCACTTCGCCATACAGACGCCGCACTTGATACACTTGTCCTGATCGATGCTGTACGGCTTGTCCTTGCTGCCGCTGATCGCGCCGACCGGGCAGTTCTTCGCGCAGATGCCGCAGCGCTTGCAGATTTCATCGTCCACCACATAACGCAGCATGGAGATACAGACGCCGGCCGGACATTTTTTGTCTCGTACATGCGCCTCGTATTCGTCTCGAAAATACCGCATTGTCGAAAGCACCGGATTCGGCGCGGACTGCCCGAGGCCGCAGAGTGACGCACGCTTGATCGTATGTGCCAGCTCCTCCAGCTCGTCCAGATCCTCCATCGTGCCCTTTCCCTCGGTGATGCGCGTGAGAATATCCAGCATTCTGCGCGTACCGATGCGGCAAGGCGGGCATTTGCCACAGGACTCATCTACCGTAAACTCTAGGAAAAACTTCGCGATGTCGACCATACAGGTGTTTTCGTCCATGACGATCATGCCGCCCGAACCCATCATCGAGCCAAGCTTGCTCAGGGATTCATAGTCGATCGGCGTATCCAGATGCGCTGCCGGAATGCAGCCGCCCGACGGTCCGCCGGTCTGCGCAGCCTTGAACGCCTTGCCGTCCGGAATCCCCCCGCCGATATCGTAGATTATTTCCCGCATAGTCGTCCCCATCGGGATCTCAACCAGACCGGAATTATTGATCTTGCCGCCGAGCGCGAAAACCTTTGTGCCGGTGGACTTCTCCGTACCGATGCTGCGGAACCAGTCCGCGCCCTTGCGCAGAATCTGCGGCACATTGGCGAAGGTCTCAACATTGTTGAGAACCGTCGGCTTGCCAAACAGCCCGCGCACTGCCGATGATGGTGGTTTCAGACGCGGCTCGCCGCGATTGCCCTCAATGGAGATCATCAGCGCGGTTGCCTCACCGCAGACGAACGCGCCCGCGCCGAGCCGGATCTCAATGTCAAAATTTAAGCCCTTGCCGAGGATGTTTTCACCCAAAAGACCGTAGGCGCGTGCCTGTGCGATCGCGATTTTGAGACGCTCTACCGCAGTCGGGTATTCCGCGCGCACGTAGATATAGCCGGACTGTGCGCCGATCGCGTAGGCTGTGATCGCCATCGCTTCCAGCACGGAATGCGGGTCATCCTCCAAAATCGAACGGTCCATGAACGCACCCGGGTCGCCCTCGTCTGCGTTGCAGACTACGATTTTTTCCTCGGTCTGCTGCTGCGCCGCGACCTCCCATTTGGTTCCTGCCGGAAATCCGCCGCCGCCTCTGCCGCGCAGTCCGGATGCCTTGATGATCTCAATGACATCCTCCGGCTCCATCTCGTACAACGCCTTGGCGAGCGCCGCGTAGCCGTCGAGGGCAATATATTCTTCGATGCGTTCCGGATTGATCCGACCGCAGTTCTTCAGTGCAATACGGTTCTGCTTGGAGAAGAATTCCGCTTCGTGCGGGGAAAGCAGGCGTTCGACAATCTTGCCGTTTTTGACATGACTCTCCCAGATCTCGTCGATGTCATCCTCCGATACCTTGGTGTACATCGTACCCTCCGGCTGTACAACTAAAATCGGACCCTCTGAGCAGAGACCGAAGCAGCCCGTCTGCTCTACGGCGATCTCCTCCTGCATCCCATCGCGCGCAGCCAGCGCAGTAAGGCGTGCAATCAGCTTGCCGGAGCCGGAGGAGTGGCATCCGCCTCCACCGCATACCATCAGATAGAGCTTCGCGCCGCTCTCGACATCAGCATCAAAGCGATGCCCGATCTGCGCGAGGGTCGCCTCTTTAATCTGCTTCAGCGCATCGGCTGATTTTAATCTGCTGCGCACCATGCTCGTTGTTTGCAGCTTCTCCGTTCCTGCAGTTTTTTCCATCCTATCTGTCATGCGCCCTGCACTCCTTCCATCTGCTCGTATTTGCTGATGATACCGTCGATATCATCGACGGTCAGTCTGCCGTAGACCTCTTCATTGACCGTCATGACCGGCGCCAGACTGCATGCACCGATACAGCGGCAGGAGTCCAGCGAGAACAGTCCGTCCTCGGTACATTCGCCTACCTCGATCATCAATCTCTCCTTGAGCTTATCCAAAATGTCCGCCGCGCCTTTGACATAGCAGGCAGTACCCAGACAGACACTGACGCGATATTTGCCCTTTTGCGTCAGAGAAAACTGCGAATAAAAGGTCGCGACGCCGTACACCTTCGCCTCCGGGATCTCCAGTCCTCTTGCCACCCTTTTCATCACCTCCGGCGGCAGATATCCGAAGATATCCTGCGCCTCGTGCAGCACCGGTATCAAGGCGCCCTGGGTGCTCTTATATTTTTTGATTACCTCTTCCAGCTGTTGCATCTGGTTTGTTTCACTGCAGCACATGTTTCGTCTCCTTTACATTCCTTGCACTCGTGTTTGATCATTTCGCATTTGCTTTTCTTCCTCTGCTTGCCGTCAGCCCGCCCTGCAAAACCGCTGCGCCCTGTGCACGTCCTGCACGCATCACGCCAAAAACGACCTGTGCGAGGCCGGACAACATGACGGCGAAGCCGCCTGCCGCAGGATCCTGCATGCAAGCGGCTCGTAACGTAGATGCTACAATTCTACCATAAGTATCCCGTATTCACAATCTTTAAATGAGAGTTTTTTAGAAAAAAATGGAGAAAAATACATCAGTAAAGAAATCAGAAGGCTACGATGAACGGTACCAGTGTTGTCACCATCACAGTAAAACAGCATCCGGATACGAAAGCATAAATTGCCACACTTTTATTGGCAGATGCCTCGATTGTCGCAATGCAGAGATCCATTGCTGCTGCAACCGGCATCCCTGTTACTTCAATATATCCAACTTTTTTTGCTACGAAAGGAATCGTACACAATGAAATGATGACACGCAGAAAATTTGCTAAAAACGCGATGGCACCTGCCGTAATCATACCCGCATCCATCATGACACTGGGTCCCAGCGAATACCATCCAAAAGTACAAGCAATTCCTAAAAGTTCCTTTATGCTTAGCGGCGTGAATAATCCACACACCAACACTGCCGTAACTGTCGCCATTCCGGTTACCAGTGGAAAAATGAATACCCGCATACCAACCTTTCGAAATCGCTGCATCGCAGTTCCATCCAGTCCCATATCTACTCCGACGAGAAAAATCATCAGGTACAATGCGTATGTAATATAAATCCCACTCACATGGTATATCATTTCATAGTCTAACCACTCGCTCCTGATTACTGCTGTATATCCGATTATACTTCCCAATATAACGGCAAACGCAATGCGTATGGTTGAATTGGATAGAATGCTTTTCTTTTTTTCCGTCTGCGGCGAAGATTCTGACAGAAAAGATCCGTCGGGGACTGGAAGATCTGAATTTTATTGATGTGGCTTTCGAG
>UQMQ01000139.1 GCA_900542245.1 uncultured Eubacteriales bacterium | reverse complement strand
CGCGGCTGGTGACCTGCAGGCGGCTGTCCCAAGGGGAAAGCTCGCTTTTCGCATCCGAAACCGCAAAATACGCGCCCACATCCTTGATTTTCGCACTCTTGAGCCATGTCTTCGCGATCATCTTTACCGCCGTCCGGTTCGCCGCGTCAAACACCAGTGCGCCGCCGGGGAAAGCATCCGCCATGGTCTGAACCAGTGCTTTGACCTGCGCAGTTAAGAAATAGTAGAACACCCCGGAGGCAAAGAATACCGCACCGTCCGATGCGTCGATTTGCGAAAACCACGCCGTATCTTTCAAATCACAGGGGATATTTTGTTCCCGATCCCCGGCAGGCAGCAGTTCATTCCGCACAGCGATCACATCTGGAAAGTCCAGATTGTAAATTTTACAGCTGCCGTTGTCGCAGGCTCTGCCGGTGCTGTCCAGCCCACAGCCCAGATTGACCACCGCCGCTTTGGGGTGATCTTTCAAATAGTCCCGTACTTCCCACGCAAGATCATTCTGCCGCATGGCGACCTCCAGCGAACCGAAACGCTGCATCAGGCTGCGAGATTTTTTCTCCGCCTCAGAAAAATCGTAGTCGATCTCGTCAATCAGGCGAACCGCTGTTTCGTCCCGGTAAAGATTCGGGTATAGTTCTGAGCAGACCTTCCGCGCATACAGCGGAATGATCAGCGTCTCCTGTACGGTGTTTTTCTCGATTTTGTATTTCATGGGTATCTCCTTTCAGCGAATTCATAGCATCGTAATTTTTCCTTTATCCCAAAGAACACGCAGGCCGCGTCCAGTGTTGTGCCTAAAAACGGAATCAAAATTCCAAGAAAGGTTTCCATTTGCTTCGCCCCCATTCGCATTGCAGCATGATTGGCTTCGGTGTGATCTGCTGCGTTTTTTCATCCTTGCCACCCTCCGTTGGTTAGTGATGACTAACCAACGTACGCACAGACTAGGGGTTAGGCAAGGCTAACTAACGTGCCGAAAAAAAGCCGCACTTTTCGCGGCCTTTCGGCATATGCGAACAACGCCTTGCAGGCGCCGTACACCGACGTTTCCGGTACCTGCGGATACTGCTTCCCAATCAAAGCGATCAAAACCATGTTTCCCCGGTAGCAGATAGCCGCTTGCGTACGGCGAGAACTGTCTTTGCCGCGCACGCTGAGATCGGCATGCCGTCCGTTTCGCGCAGCGACCGGTCGACCACGCCGTAAAGCGCGGCATACATACCCTCCAAAACCGCGCAGGAAAGCCTTTCTTTCGGTTCTTTTGACCACATTATAGCATATGACTGTTATCTTCGCAAGAGATGCAGGAAAAAGCATGTGCATTCCTGGATATTTTCGCCGGAAAATCAACTGGGTTGTATCAAAAAATAGACACAAAAAATACGAAAATCTACCGCAAATTTTGTAGACGAATGTCGAGGAAATGTGCTATATTATAGATGATGTATCCTGAATACGGAAGTTTGACACCTCCGTCCTCTAAAAATCTCTCTAAGCGTTGTAAACGCTTAATTTTTTTGTCAATTTCTTAAATTTTATCTTGCGTCACTTTACGTCTTATTGTATAATATAGATATATCTATCCATCAGGAGGCGCCACATGAGGGTCAGAACCAGTCAGTCTAAATTAGGTCTTCGTTTCTACATCATCAAAACATATTATGATACCAAAGGGATCGAACGCACCATTACCGTTGAAAAACTCGGCAGCGAACAGGAAATTCGCGAAAAAACAGGCCGCGATCCGATGGAATGGGCAAAAGAACGCGCTGCTTTTTTAACCCAACAGGAAAAAGCGGAAAACCAAGACGTTTCTTTCACGCTTTCTCCTGCGAAATTAATTACGAAAAACTACCAATATACCTTTCAGGTCGGATACCTGTTTCTGCAAAAGGTTTTTTACGAGCTGGGCATGGACCGGATCTGTGCTTCCATTCAAAAAAACGCGGATTTTTCTTTCAACCTTAGCGATATCCTGCAAAAACTCTGCTATGGCAGAATTCTGGATCCCCGCTCCAAAGTCGGTACCTTCGACTTTTCCAAGAAGCTCCTACAGCAGCCGGACTTCGAAGTTCACCAGATGTATCGGGCTTTGGATGTTCTTGCGAACAACTTTGATGACATACAGGCGAAACTCTATCAGAATACTTTAAAGCTCGGAAAGCGCAAAACCGGCATCATCTACTATGACTGTACCAATTTTTTCTTTGAGATGGAGGAAGCCGAGCCGGATACCCTTTGCCAATACGGAAAGAGCAAGGAAAACCGACCGCTCCCGATCGTACAGATGGGGCTATTCATCGACCGCGAAGGCATTCCGATCTCGATGTGCATCGATCCGGGTAATACCAACGAGCAGATTACCATGCAGCCTTTGGAAAAGAAGATGCTTCAGGATTTCGGCATGTCAGAGTTTGTCGTGTGCACGGATGCCGGGCTTTCCTCTCACAAAAACAAACGCTACAACGCCATGCAGGGACGAAGCTACATTACCACGCAATCTTTAAAAAAGCTGAAAGCCGATCTGCAGCAAACTGCGCTCGCGCCGGACGGTTGGTACCTCATGGGAGCAAAAGCCAAATACCGCAAATACAACCTAACCGAAGTGGATGAAGAAAAATACAAAAATGCTGTCTTTTACAAAGAACTCCCGATTGATAACAAAGATTTCGATGAGCGCCTAATTGTTACTTACTCCATCAAGTACCGCAACTATCTTCGCAAGATCCGCGAAAAACAAGTACTGCGTGCACAAAAGGCATTGCAGAACGGAAAGGTTTGCGCAAAGAAAAATGCCAACGATTTTCGGCGTTTTATCAAAACGGTGAGCTGTACGGAAGATGGAGAAGTTGCAGAAGAGAAAACGCAAGACATTGATTACACATACATTAGGCAGGAGGAACGCTTTGATGGTTTCTACGCCATATCCACCAATCTTGCAGATGAAGAACCGAGTGAAATTGCAAACGCAAATCATCAGAGATGGCAGATCGAGCAATGCTTCCGTATCATGAAGAGTGAATTCAAATCCAGACCGGTCTACGTTCGTACCGATGCCAGGATCAAGGCCCATTTCTTAACATGCTTTTTGTCACTGGTGCTGTACAAATACCTTGCAAAAAGATTACGCGGCAGTTATTCCTGCGAACAGATCTGCCAGACCCTGCGAAGCATGGAGGTGCGAGAGCTTCTGGGAGAGGGCTATATTCCGAATTACACAAGGACAGATCTGACAGATGATTTACATGAAAGCTTCGGATTTCGAACGGACTATGACTTCATTCCAAAGGACACCATGAAAAAAATCATTACTTCTTCTCAGAAAAGGAAGAAACAGGAAAAGTGACACAAAAAAGATACTACTAAAATCAATGAGGGCATTGGAATCCCAGAGACTGTGAAAGTTTTTCTGTAAATTAGCCTTCTATGGTAATTAGATAGCTTTAGCACTCGCATTTCAGCAGGTGCGTTGCTTGCTGACAATATAAACTATGATTCAAAAAATGTCAAGGGCTCCTTCGATTTTCGGAGGAGTCCTTGCTTATCTCTCAGTTAGTTTAGCACGGGATGTGCCCCTCGTACATGACTGTAAATTCTCCGTAAACCTTGCCCCAGTTTCTTAGCGGCTGAGTCCATTTCTTTGTTGCCTGCAAGGTTGAAAGATAGAGGGATTTCAGTAATGCTTTATCACTTGGGAATACCGTTCTTTGGCGATTGAGCTTCTTGTATGTACTGTTTAGACTCTCGATGGCGTTTGTCGTATAGATAACCTTTCTGACATCATTGGAAAATTTGAAAATCGGACTGATTACATCCCAGTTCTGAGCCCAACTCTTCATTGCGTTAGGATATTTTGCTTCCCATTTCCCTGTCACACGCTCTAATTGCGCCCGTCCCTGCTCTTCACTCGGTGCAAGGTAGATTGTCTTTAAATCTGCCGCAAAGGCTTTCATATCCTTGTATGGCACATATTTCAGGGTATTTCTGACTTGATGAACGATACACCTTTGATATTCCGTATCAGGAAAGGCCGTTCCTATGGCTTCTTTCATTCCGGTTAATCCGTCCGCACAGATTATCATAACATCCTTTACTCCACGGTTTTTCAGTTCGTTTAGAACTCCAAGCCAGTACTTGCTGCTTTCGTTTTCTCCGATTTGCAGGCTGATTACATCCTTTCTGCCATCCAGAGTGATTGCCAGAATTACATAGGCTGCAAGCTTCTTGATGCGATTGTCTTCCCTGACTGAAAAGTGAACGGCATCTATGAACATAATTGGATAAATCTCATCCAACGGGCGGTTTTGCCAATCGTCAATGTCCTGAAGGATCTTGTCTGTGACATCGGAGATAAAGCTTTCAGAGCATTCAAAACCGTAGATTTCTTCAATTTGTTCAGATATTTGTCTTGTAGTAAGACCTTTGGCATACATGCTGATAATCTTCTGGTCGATTTCGGATATATCTTTCTGGTGTTTTTTCACAACCTGTGGCTCAAAGGTGCTGTTTCTGTCTTGTGGAACATCAACTTGAAATTCACCATATGAACTGCGAATATTCTTTTTCTTGGTACCGTTGCGGTAATTATCTCTCGGTTCACGGTCTTCACTGCGCTCATAGTTTCCATAGCCAAGATGTTCATCCATTTCAGCTTCCATCATTGACTTAATGGTGCCTCCGAGAAGATCCCTAAGGGCTGCCTGAATATCATCGGCGGTCTGGATATCATACTCGTCGATAAGGGCTGCGATGATGTTCTTTTTGTTTTCGTTTAGTGGTTTTACCTTGTAAACTTTTTTTTCTTTGCCATAAAAATAGCCTCCTATGATAATTTGATTTTACCATAGAAGGCTACCTAACAGTTGATTAAATTTACAGACTTTTTTTTCACAGTCTCCTTTCCGGAGGGAAATTTCTTCCCGCATACATCTGTTTTATTGTTTTTTTAAATTTTTCTGTGTTCTGCCTATATTCTCACAGCATCGAAATCAATAATAAACGCCACAATATAGTCTGCCACAGCTGTGAGCATTTCTTTTCCCCAGCTTTCTGTAGCATCCTTCGGATCATCCGGACCGATCCAGCCATTGGACGTATACCGAATCACGTCCCGGGGCATCGGAATCCCGATTCCTTTATAGGCAACTTTATCGAATCCTGTAGTCGGGAAGGCTTCTCCCAGATCATGGATCAGCTCTTTCTCCCGCAGATGATCGAAATGCACCAGCTTCGGATCTACAGCCAGCATTGCTGCCGTTTCTTCGCCTCCGCCGTGACCGCCTGCCCAGGAAGGATTCAGTTCGCCGGCCATAATCCACCAGTTGAGGATCACACCCAGGGCTCCCTTCTGGCTCAGCTCGATACAAACCCGATTCAGGGTTGGGATATTTCCGCCATGACCGTTTAAGAACAATATTTTTTTCGCACCGTGAGAAAGCAGTCCTTCCGTAATCCGTGTCAGAAGCAGATACATGCAATCCTCGCCAATAGAGA
>UQMQ01000138.1 GCA_900542245.1 uncultured Eubacteriales bacterium | reverse complement strand
GCAGGATTATTACTACGCCTTAAATGCGTCCAATCATGCAGGCGAGTCTACGATTTTTGTTACGTTTATGCTGAAACTAATTCGGGATCTTTTAAAAGAACTGACCGGCGGGAAAGCATTTCCTCGGGAAAAGACAATTGCAGAGAAGATTTTGGAGTTGATTCAGAAAGACGGAACGTTGTCTGCTGCAAAGATGGGAGAACTCTTAGGAATATCGCCACGTCAGGTTCAGCGAATATTAAAGCAGCTTAAAAATGACGGTAGGGTTGAACATGTAGGTGCAAACCGCAATGGAGTCTATAGAATCTTATAATTAGCGACATGATGTCGTAATAAATGTCGTAATAAATGTCGTAATAAAATCAATCTGCCGATTGCAATAAATACAAAAACATGATGAGCAAACTGGTTCTTGCAAAAATGCATCAACCACGGATGCCATCCGGCGCGCAGATTATCGGATAGTATAGCAGGGGAGCACTTTTATGAAAAAATACCCATCGCATCTGATTCTTCTCAAAGGGGAGGATCAGACGGCGGAAGTCGCAAAGTTTACATATGAAAAAGGCAGGCCGTTTGTACGGGTAACGTTTCGAAGTGGCGGTTCGTTTCGGTACAGCGCATCCAATTTTGCTGCCTTTAAAGGCGTGGAAACGAAGCTTCTTGACGGAAAAGCATTGCTCCTGGATGGCAATCTGCGGCTGGACGCTTACGGCGTGCAGGAATTTGGCAAGCATACACGCGTCATTTTTGCCGATGGAAGTTACCGGACTGTGTATCACGATCAGGTGCGCGTGACCGAGCAGACAGCATGTCGCAGCAGAAACGGCTTCCAATACCTTTCTGAACTGGCTGAAAAAATCGGTTTGGTTGTGGAAGGACGCAATGTGCTGAAAGGCAGCTATGATAAGATTCAGGTCATTCCACGCGTCAGTGTTTTGCACGATTATCTGGAACGCATGCCGGTTCAGGTAAAAGCAAATATCGATCACGCGCTTGTCTATCCATTTGGCTTTAATTTGAGCCAAAAAGAAGCAGTGGAGCATGCGATCCGGAGCAAAGTCAGCCTGATTGAAGGACCGCCGGGAACCGGGAAGACGCAGACGATTTTAAATATTATTGCGAATGCGGTGATGCAGAACGAAACGGTTGCGGTGGTTTCAAACAATAATACTGCCACAGAAAATGTCTACGAAAAACTCGAAAAATACGGAGTTTCCTGCATCGCAGCGCCGCTTGGCAAAAGTGAAAACAAAGAAAAATTTATTCGCAATCAGAAAATAGAAATTCCGGATATGGAATCCTGGCGTATGGACAGAGAGGAGTATTCTCAGCGAAAGAAGAGCTTGTCGGATGCAGAAGATAAACTGAACCAAATGCTGGAATCTAAAAACAAGGTGTCCGTGTTAACAACAGAGCTTGATGAACTGGAAAGAGAGTACAAGCATTATACGAGCAGGGGCGAGGCACAGGAAACAGACGATAGGGTTCACGAAGCCTTTTCGCAAGCGGCAGGCGCGCGAGCTGTCTTGCAGCTGCTGACGGAATACGAATACTGCATGGAAAATGATATCCCCATCGGCTTTTTCAAGAAATTACTGTGGAGATTCCGTTATCGAATTCGTAAATTTGAATTTCTCACATGGCATCCGGACACTGTTTGCGAATCTTTTGAAAATCTGTATTACAGAAAGCGCATTGCTGAAATACAAGGCGAGATTGACGGTCTGAACAAAAAGCTTGCCTTGTATAACTTTGACGAGAAGATGAAGCAGTATACGGAAGATTCCATTCGCATTTTTAAGGCAAGCCTTGCAAAAAAATATCATAAAGCAAAGCATGCACGCGTATACACAGCAAGCGACCTAAAATGCAAGGCGAGCGAATTTACGGATGACTATCCAGTGATTCTGAGCACCACATATTCTTTAACCTCAAGTTTGTCGCCGGACTATCTGTACGATTATGTGATCATCGATGAGGCCTCGCAGGTGGACCTCGCGACTGGGGCACTTGCGCTTTCCTGTGCGAAAAAGGCCGTCATCGTCGGCGACCGGAAGCAGCTGTCGAACGTGGTAGATCGGGAAACCAAAGCGAAAGTGGAACAGATCTTTTCGCAGTACGCCCTCCCGGAGGCATATCGCTATACGACGCATAGCCTGCTATCCTCCGCAGTGGAAGTTTTTTCAGATGCGCCGCGCGTTTTGCTGCGAGAACACTACCGCTGTCACCCGGAAATCATCGGGTTCTGCAACAAGCGCTTCTACAACAATGAACTGATCGTCATGACGAAAAGCGGAGGAGAGCGGCCTCTTGCGGTTTACAGAACTGTAGCGGGAAACCATGCGCGCGGTCATGTAAATGAACGGCAGATGGATGTGATCGAAAAAGAGGTTTTGCCGTCGCTGCATCTGGCAGCAGGAGAAAATCTCGGTATCGTGACGCCGTATCGCAGTCAGGCGGAGGCTCTCAAGCAGCGCTTTGATCAAAAGCAGGAAAATATCAAGTCCGATACCGTGGATAAGTTCCAGGGGCAAGAACGCACAGCCATGATTTTCAGCACCGTGGATAATGAAATTGGAGACTTTGCATCTGACCCAAATCGTCTGAATGTTGCAGTTTCGCGGGCAATCCGGCAGTTTATTGTGGTAACGGACGGCAATGACAACGATAAGACGTCGCCGATCCATGATTTGATTGGCTATATTCAGTATCACAATTACGAGATCGTGGACAGCGAGGTCCGGTCGGTGTTCGATTATTTGTATCAAGGTTATGAACAGGCGCGGGAAAACGTGCTGAAAAGGTACGGACGCAGCTTCGATTACGACAGCGAAAACTTGATGCATGCCGTCATACAAGAGGTTCTTACTAAGGAGGAATTTGCAAAATATGCGGCTGCCTCCCATATCCCGCTGAAGCATTTGATCTCGGACGACAGCAAATTGACAGATGAGGAGCGCAGGTTCGCAGGAAACCGGAACACGCATATCGACTTTTTGATCTTTTCAAAGCTGGATTACCAACCGGTCCTTGCGGTAGAAGTGGACGGCTATGCATTCCATGCGGCAAATGAAAGGCAGTTGGAGCGAGATGCGAAGAAAAACGAAATCCTAAAAAAATACAACATCCCTCTGGAGCGGTTTGCCACGACCGGAAGCAGCGAGAAAGAACGGCTGGAAGCGGCGCTGCGAAGAGTATGAGAGAACATAAAAAGAACACTTGTTCTTTGTGAGGGATTATGATAAAATAGAGAGGTCAAGAGGACAAGCGAAAGCGGTTAACCTTCCGAAATTCAAAAGGGATTTTGGATGAAAGGAAGGTGGTAATATGGTGCGAATCACAATTACCTTCGGTAAAGTGCGGATTACCATTTACATAAAAAAATAATCGCCAGGCTTGCAATCTGAGACGATTATTTTAATCAAACCAGGTTAGCCGTTTTCAACGGTTTCCTCTTGACCTAATGCTAACACAACCAAGCGAAAGATGCAAGGCTTTTGATTGAGAATTTTGAAAAAATTGCAGCAGACGCTTTGCGAAGTGCTGGGCTTGACAGAATTGGACGGAACGATATTGATTGAAACGAGGATATACATACAGGAGTCATTATGAACACATTGGGCAACTTTCTTTGGTTTATTTTTGGTGGGTTATTCAGCGGTATTCTCTGGCTGCTGGCGGGGCTGATCTGGTGCATCACGATCATCGGGATTCCGATCGGCTTGCAGTGCTTTAAATTCGCGTCACTGGCGATGTGGCCGTTCGGCAAGGAGATCGTATACGGCAGCGGCATGTTTTCCCTTTTGGTGAATGTGATCTGGATCGTCTTTTTCGGTTTGGAAATGGCGGTCGCGAACCTGATCATCGGTTGCCTTTGGTGCATCACGATCATCGGGATTCCATTCGGGAAGCAGTTTTTCAAGCTGGCGCAGCTGTCGCTGATGCCGTTTGGCGCGCAGATCATCGGATAACCGTACAGAAACAAGTAAGAGCAAGCTATCTTGCGCATTCGCCGGTGGGACATAAGCAGATGGAACAGATGGAAATGCGCGTTCGCAGCGCACAGAGGATGAGTATGTGCCGACGGCGATTTTGCTGCGGCACCTAATTTGGAATTGGGATAAATGAGCGTTTAATGAAAAAAGACATCACAAACCAGGTTGAAATGATCATGTACCAGATCGAAGTTTGCATGATTCAAACCAGACAGTCTTAACAAAGACTTTAAGTAAAATCGGTTATACTGTTGCAGAACTCTCAAAAATACAGATAGGAGAAAATTGACCGTATGATGAAAAAAAGATATTATGCTATCCCGATTCTTGCAATCGCATTGCATTTTTTGCTGTCCAATCTATTGTATTTCCTTGTGGAAAAGCTCGTTTTAGATGTTTTTCATATTCCCCCGCAGCAGTTTATGAAATACGCATATTGGGGCGAGATTTTGACCTACGCTGTTCTTATCCTCGTATTCTTCACGCTCTATAAACTGCTTTTTAGGAAAGAGGTAAGCGAGCCGCGCACAACGACAAATTTTAAAGATGTGCTCGACAGTCTGGTCGCGGGAGTTGGCATTTGCGGAATCTCTGAGCTTTGGATCATGCTGGCAGAACAGATTCCCCCGCTTCAAAAAAGCGTTGAGGCAATGAACGCCGGTGCTGAAAATATTGCCGGCGGAAATGCATTTGGAACATTTATGATTGCGGTGATCGCGGCACCTGTGGTAGAAGAAATTCTATTCCGCGGCATTGTGCTTCGTTCCATGCGGAAATTCAGTCCCGCTTGGGCCGCGATTCTAATGTCATCTGTACTCTTCGGCGTTTATCACCTGAATATCGTGCAGGCTGTCTATGCTACGCTCATGGGCATTGCCGCTGGAATCCTTTACGAGAAGAAAAGGAACCTGCTGTTTCCCATCCTCGTGCATTTCGCGAACAACCTCATTACGATGCTGCAGGGCTTTGCACTCTCCGAAGCGAATGAACTGATCAGTATTTTTATTCTGATCATGATCGCTCCGGCGGGGTATGTCGTCTGCCGCTCACTCCGACAGGGTAAAAAAACAAATAGCAAGCAAAGCCAGAATTGCGGCACCCCTTCTTAGCTGATCAGGTATTCCCTGGTCAGCTTAACAACAATCGGACTGCGTGTCAACAGCACAATCAAGTTCGGGCTTGCCATCAAACTGCTGCGGGTATCCGCAAGTTCCCATACAAAACGCAGAACGGCAATGGAACCGATGATGAAAACGCACCAAAGGATACGAATCGAAAGAATGTATTGACGAAGAAAATGCTTTGTGATACAAATAATAAAAAAGATTCAATGCAATAAAAGAAATCAGGAGTGTTAGAGTCATGGGCAAAGATGCATTTACGCTATTTGAAAGAGTGACAACGGAAAAACTGATGGATGCTATTTCAAAGAGCATGGACGATTTTCTCTATGTATTTGACATACAGAATAATAAACTGGAGCTTTCTGAGGCTGCGGTGGATCGCTTTATGATACCCGGCAGATGTTTGGATAATCCTTTGTCGGCCGTCTATGAGGAAGACCGTGAGATGCTGATGAAGGACCTTTCCGAAGTGGCCGCGGGAAAGGAAAAAACACATGATC
>UQMQ01000137.1 GCA_900542245.1 uncultured Eubacteriales bacterium | reverse complement strand
GAAGCGGTGGATAATCTTGTTTGTATACCATTTATCACTTCCGCTTCCGCTTCCTCCGAATCCCATTGAGAGTTTCTCGGCAGCAAAAGGAATCAGGAAGGATTGCAGGGAACTGCTGTAATAATTGTCTTTTGTGAAAGTTTTGAGTCCCTTCCAGTTACTTGTCAAAGCGGCAGGCAGAGAATAGTCTTTATAACTCTTATTTGTGCTACTGCCGCCATGTTCAAAAGTGATGGCATAAAATGCCTTATATTTTGTGTCAGCGATGCTGCTGATTTGTTTCTTCGTATCGCGATCCTTGTATGTTCCTGTTTCAGGATAGAAGGCAGTATCTATGCTGTCGCCGGTCGTAAGCTGGACATGCTGGTAACCGTCAGCTGCTTCTTTTGCCTGGAAATGTACCTGATAACCGAGAGCGATGCCGACATTTTTCCAGTAATCCTGCTTAGGTATGGTAGGAATCGTTACCGTTTCCTTAGCTGCACTTCCGATTTTGTTACCCGATGTCCATCCCAGCTTGTCGCTATCATAATCTCCACGCAGGGTTTCCCCGGATGGACCTACAGTAACATAGTCAGTCTTGTTGAAAATATTCGCATCCACATGATAGCTGCTGCTTACTGTCATCGTCCGCGTTGCCGTATTCTTATTTGCATCGATGGTAGCGCCGCCGTCCACACGGTAGATCTCTAACTGATAAGTGCGGTCTGCGTTGGAATAGGCGGTAGCAGGTTCGGTTGCTTTAAAAGGCGTTGCTGCACTCTTCTCGGTCACTGTGACGGTTTTCGTGCTTTCGCCCTTTGCGAATACTACACTACTTGCTGCATGCGTAAAATGTGTGCCGCCTATGGCTGAGCCGTTCACTGTGCGGTAATAGACGGTCTGCCGGTCATCGGTGCCGCCGGTGCGCTTGATGGTAAAGGTACTACTGCCGCTATTCGTTACGCTGAAAACGCCGTAGCTTGGTGCGCCGAGACCAAAGCCCGTAGTACTTTGCGCTCCGTAAATTACCGTACCGTCCGATGCCTTGGCGTAGGCGCGGGCATAGTAGTTGATGCCTGCAGTCAGATTTGTCACAGAGGCAGTGAGCCTGCCGTTCTTTGCGCTCACTGCCGGTGTGGTTGTTACGCTGCCGTCCTTGAGAGTCAGCGTCGGATTCTGCAGTGCACCGTATACAAAGCCGGTCTCAGTCCATGTCAGTCCGCCGGTCCGGGTCATAGCAGCGGATAAGGTGAAAGTCTCGGTACCCGCTTTGAGGTCAGCTTTGGTCTGCGAAAGCTCCGCAGGCTTTGGAAGAATATGTACAGTGAGTCTTCTGCTGGCAGTCCCTTTGCTGTTTGAGGCTGTATAGACTACAGAATAGTCTCCCGGCGTTTTGCTGTCTGCAGGCGCACCTGTAATCGTTACCTTTCCTTCAGAAGAGGAAATATACGTCTTCCAGTCGAAAGGGAGGTCATCGTCCTCCGTAAAGTAGGCAACGCTTGTGCTAAGTGCAATTGACGGCTTCGGGATGACAGGCTCAGGCTGCGGAATCGGTGGAATCTCAATATTCATCTCCTGAGGGTTGCCGGTGCCGATGAGGACATAGCTTGTCCATGTACCTCCGGGAGAGATGCTGATGTTCCATGCGTAGGCAAGTCCGCTGTCGCCTCGATAAATATTGTCCGGTCCGCGGTCTGTCATATTCGTGAAGCAGTTTTCTGCGCGGTTTCTGTAAAAGCCGTACCAGATCGTGCTGCAGCTGTCAGCAATGAGTTTGAACGCATAGTTGTTTATAGAAGCCCCTGACATAGACAGACGGTTTCCGCCCTTTTCGGTTGCAAAAATAGGTGCTCTGTCGTTGCGGTCAATCATGACATCGGCATGACTGCCCAGCTTGACCTCATGCGCTTTGGCACCGCTGTTGGAGAGGGTATAGGTTACCCTGATGAAGTTTTCGCCCCATTTTTCAAGCTGCACATTTAGCTTGAGACCGGGGGCAAGCAGGCTACCCGCATTATCCTGGAGCGTACCGTCATCTACGGAAGCTGCCGTCCGGTACCCTGCATTCCTGAAAGTAGTCTGGTAGTCTTTCCCTCCGTCCAGACCCATGATATTAAATGAGGTCTTTCCGGTCATCTGCGCCCTGACGGTCGTACCGGAAATCCAGCCATTGCTGCCTGCGCCATCGGCACGCGTCGGGGCAGGCAGTATCGTGCAGAACAAGCATAGGCACAGTGCAATGCTCAAAAGTCTTTTTTTGCGTATCATATATCACACCTCTTCTTCACCGCATCAATCACGCTTGACAGCGGCATGGGATTACTCTTATAATTAACATGATTATAACACGTTCACCTATGAACGAAGCAATAGTGTTTTCAAAAATAAGGGAGAGAAAAGAGATGGAAACAGATACAAAAAAATTCTTTCAAATTACGGAGGCCGCGCATGCCTGTGGGCTTTCGCGCAGCACGCTCATGCGTATGGAAGAAAAGGGAATGCTGACGCCGGCATTCATTGCACCGAACAGCGGCAGGCGGTATTATGACAATCACAATGTAGCGCGTATTTTACAAATCGAAAAATTTAAGGCGATGGGGATTCACCCGGAGGAGGTTTCGGAATATTTTATTCGTGGCGGTGATGTGTCAGACCTTCTCGCCGTACTGGAAGCGCGTCTGCGTGACATACAGCGCAGCGTAGAGGAGATGCGCCTTCGCGCAGGAAATGAAGCGGGGATGTCCGTCCAGATCATAACCTTGCCCGCAGTGACATGCTGCATGCACCGCTGCGAAGGGCACACCATAGCCGAGAAGTACGCTGCCATGTACGATTTTTACAGCGAATGCATTCGCAGCGGATGCGTACTTTCCGACGAGCCGCTGTTCACCATATCGGAACGACAGGATTTTCTGGACGGATACATCGGCAGCACTCCTTATCCGTTTTCGGTGTGCGTTCCGGTAAGAACAGAAAACGAACCGCAGAAAGCTGTGCGGCTGCCGGAATGCCGGGCATTATCCGTACTCTATTACGGAGATTATGACGGTGTAGATGAAGCATGGCTTAGGCTGGGACGTGAAGTCAAAGAAAGGGGACTGAAACCGGCAGGTTTTCCGCGTGTGCTGGGCATCGTTGCGCCTTATACGGGACGCGAGATTGAAACGCACAGGTATTGCTCACGTTTTGTTTTGCCGGTAGAAATGTAGGAGACCTTCCCATACGGTTCCGTGAGAAGTTCGAGGTAAGACAGCTCTTACTTACTCGACTGAGAGGGGCTGCAAGGTAGCCCTTACTCGATGATACGCCGCAAAAATATTTGCAGTCATGAAGAAAATATGATACACTTGATTTAGAAGTAAATACGAAAGGGAGCGGCATGAAAGCAGAATATCTGAGCAAGATCATCGCAGAGCTGATCGAATTGATCGATGAGGGGGTCTATATCGTCGATCAGGACGGCGTCGGCAGGTTTTACAACAAGGCGATGGCATCGATGGAAAAAGTCAATATTGAGGACGTCCTGGGGAAAAAGTTCCATGAGGCTTTCCCTGATTTCAGCCTGAACGACAGCACGATGTTCGAGGCGCTCAAAAAGAATAATGCGACCCTGCGAAAGCAGCAGACCTATAAGAATCTCTACGGCAAGGAGATCACGACGATCAACAGCACGATCCCCATCATAGCAGACGGGCAAACCGTAGCGGCTGTGGAGGTCGCCAAGGACATCACCAATATCCGCAAGATGTCGGACACGCTGCTGGAGCTGACCGAAAGCAAGCACGAGCCGGCGGCAGAGGCGGGCGTGCATCTGCCGGGCAGCATCAAGCGCTACACGTTTGATGATATTTACGGAGAAAACCCTGCGTTTCGGGAGTTGATCACCAGAGCGAAGAAGGCGGCGCGCAACGATGCATCGGTGTTCATCTACGGTGAGACAGGCACCGGCAAGGAGCTGTTGGCGCAGAGCATTCACCACGCGGGCAGCCGCAAGGACAGACCGTTCCTGGCGCAGAACTGTGCGGCGATACCGGAGACGCTGCTGGAGGGCATCCTGTTCGGTACTGCAAAGGGCGGCTTCACCGGAGCTGTTGATCGCGCGGGATTGTTCGAGCAGGCGAGCGGGGGTACCCTGCTGCTGGATGAGATCAGTGCGATGCCTTACGATCTGCAGAGCAAGCTGCTGCGCGTTCTGCAGGAAAACTATATCCGCCGCGTCGGCGGAACGAAGGATATCCCGGTGCAGGCCCGTATCATTGCGACGGTCAATGAGCCGCCGGAGGAGCTGATGGCACAGGGTAAGCTGCGTAAGGATCTCTATTATCGTCTGAATGTCGTGAATCTCTGGATCCCGGCGCTCCGCGAGCGACCGGACGATATTCCTGTGCTGGCCGAGGCTTTTCTTCGGAAACACAACAAACGGTTTGGCAAGCAGCTGTGGTCCATCTCCGATGAGGCCATCGACAAACTGAAACAGTATGATTATCCGGGCAATGCCCGCGAGCTGGAGAACATGATCGAGCAGGCGGTTTCCATGGCGGACAGGGAGCATGTGCTGAGCGACAGGATGCTGACGATGCCGACGTTCGGGCGGCACACCTATGTGGCAGAGCGGATGCCGGACCGCAGCTATGACATGTCCTGCCCGCTGCCGGATTATCTGGCAGAAGTCGAGATGCGCATCCTGCGCGAGGCGATCATCAATGCCGGCGGCAACATATCAAAGGCCGCCGACGCGCTGCAGATCAAGCGGCAGACCTTGCAGCATAAACTAAAAAAATATCATATCAGTGTGCTGTGACAACGCATTGGCGTCAGAATTCTTGAAAGAGTCACTGCCGACGGATACGAAAGCGAAAGAAAAATACAGGGGGAAACAAAATGAAGGCAAAACTGGATAAAACCAATGCGATGCGTAAATTAGACGCGATGAAAATATCTTATCGGGAGCATACCTATACCGATACGGACGCGATCAGCGGTGTGGAGGTCGCGGCGGTGCTCGGACAGGAGCCGGACAAGGTGTTCAAGACGCTGGTTACGCAGGGCAAGTCGAAGAATTATTATGTGTTCATGGTTCCGGTGGCGGAGGAACTGGACTTGAAGAAAGCGGCCAAGGCGGTCGGCGAAAAATCGATCGAAATGATCAAGTCGAAGGACCTGCTGCCGCTGACCGGCTATGTGCATGGCGGCTGCAGCCCGATCGGCATGAAAAAGTTTTTCCCGACGACGATCCATGAGACCGCGCCGCTGTACGACACGATTTTTTTCAGCGGCGGACGAATTGGATTCCAGATCGAGCTGCCGTTTACGGACCTCGAAAAGGTCATTCGCGTGGAGTGCGCGGATATTATTAAGGAATAGCAGCAAAGCAGCGCTTCAGACGGGGTTCTGCTTTGCATACAGCGTGAAAAAAGCGCCCCGGCCGGGAATCTTCTTGCGAAGCCCTTGCCGCAGGCGCTGTTTTTTGTGATGTGTTTATCTGCCGAGGTATTCCTCCAGTGTGATGCCCTGTTCCATGATTTCGGTCGCTGCCTCAACACCGACATAGCGCAGATGCCAAGGCTCGTAAGCGTAGCCTGTGATATCGGTTTTCCCTTTCGGGTAACGGATGATGAAGCCGTATTCGTGGCAGTGGTCGTTGATCCACTT
>UQMQ01000136.1 GCA_900542245.1 uncultured Eubacteriales bacterium | reverse complement strand
AACGACAAAAGCACCTTGCGAAGTGGCGCTCATGGGTGAGCGCCATGTGCGCATAGAAATCTCTGATTTCGTTATGCACACTTTTGTCCGAGCACGAAAGGAGAGCTGTGGCGCAGCTTGCTTTTTCGAGTGAGGACGGGTAAAAACAGTTTTTGTTTCGCACTGTGTTTGACGAATCGGCGGCGCGAAAGGTTTCCTGCTCTCTAAAGTTTTTTTAAGGGTTTTGGCAGGGAAAAACGACTAATCTATACAAGTTTTAAGTAGAATCCTTTGGCGAATTATAGTAGAATAAATGTACCTTCCGTTGACGAGCGCGGATACGCCCGGACGGATCGAAATTTCAAGCCGCCGGCTTCCAAAGGAGGTTTGCAGCGCGTATATTTGCCTTTGTGCAAGGCGGATGAGCGAGGCGCAGGGGTGCTGGGGTGAATGAAGGCAACAAAGCACAGAAGCAAAGGGGGATTGCATCATGAGAAACGACAGGACAGAACGAAAACGAATCAGAGAAAGCTTTGGGGCGGCGTGCGGTATGCCGATGAGAGCGGTCGCGGCCGGGCGGGCTGCGAAGCAGGGCGCCGGGGCGCGTCCGCGGCAGGTGCTGCAGATTGTTTGCGTGCTGCTGCTGGCGCTGGGGCTTCTGAGTGGGTGCGGCGGCAGCGGCACACAGGCGCAGGTGAAATGCGTGGATATCGTCAAGGCCTGTAGCAAGGCGGCTGACGATGGAACGCTGGACGAATGGTACAGCTACGGGGAAGATGCTTATGATGACAGCTTTGACACGCTTTACGGCGTGCAGTTTGACATGATTGACGACGGCGCGGTCCTGCAGACAGCAAGCGGCGGCGTGGCAGACGAGGTTTCGGTGCTGCACCTCAAAAAGAGCGAGGATGTTTCGATCGCCAGACAGAAGCTGGAGGCGCGTGTGACAGAGCGGCGCAATCAATTCAACGGCTACAAGCCGGAGGAGGTCTACAAGCTGGACAATGCGCGCGTTGTCGTGCAGGAGAATTATGCAGCGCTGATCGTCAGCGATGATGCGGATACGATCGAGGCAGCGCTGCGGGGCGCGATTAGCGGCGAAAGCGGCGACGAAGCATAGGTGTTTGAAAGCTTCAGCGCGTATGGCTGCTGCAAAATCTGCTGTGCAGTCAAGATGATTTTTGCAAGGGAGGATGGTCTGCGGCATACCTGTGCAGACCGAACAGGAAAAATTTCTCGGGAAATAAGGCAGATGGCAAAAAAGTGACAGGGGGACGAAGCAATGATCGACAAAGGTGAAAAAATAAGTTTTGCGGAGAGAAAACGGATGGTGCGGGCGCATCTTGCGGATTGGAAGCGGGAAACGAGGGCAAAATGCAAAGGCAAGGGCGGCTTGGCGCTGCAGATTTTGATTCTTGTGCTGATCGTCGGCATGTTTGCGCAGAGCAGTGGCATGATTCAAAAAATGAACAAGCTTCTGGGTGAATCGCAGACACAGGCACATGAAATTTATGATGATTCTGCGGTGATCGAGGCATACAAGACGGGCAATACGGACAAACTGAATGCGAAGGATTTGTTCGTATACGATAAGCTGGTGGAGGTCATCGGCGAGGTCATTACCGATGATATGACGGATTATGAGAAGGAAAAGGCAATCTACGACTGGCAGGTGCAGTGGATCTCTTATAACAACGACAATCTGAATCCGATTACGGACGGGCAGAGTGAAACGCATACGCCATATGGGGTATTCCGCACGCATAACGCGATCTGTGTGGGCAACACGACGACGTTCAAGCTTTTTATGGATGCGCTGGGGATTCCATGCAAGATCATTCACTCGACAGAGAACGGCGAACATGCGTGGGATGTCGTGCAGCTGGACGGGGACTGGTATCATGTGGATGTGACCTTTGACGGCTCTGCGAACGGTGTACCGAGCTACAGCTATTTCAATGTACCGGATTCGATGAAGGATGACGGCTCCTGGCCTTGGGATCACAGTCAGATCCCGGCAGCGAACGGTACGAAGTACTGCTATCTTTATACAAACGCTGCTGTCGTGGATGATTTTTATGGGATTCCGGCGGTACTGCGCGAAAAAATCGACAACAGGGAGCGCGTGGCGACCTTTATGCTCAAGGACAACAAGGGCTTTACCCGCGATGTGGCGAATTACATTGCAAACGGTATGCTGGTCGGAGACGGTTATCTGTACTTTGACAATGCATATGCGCTGCAGGGGCAGGTTGTTTATAAGTTTAACATCGAGTATAACGAAAATGTTGTGACGGACCCGCTGACGCCGGAGGTCACCGCGCGGCTGGATGAAATCCTCGGCGAGCTTAATTACGGCGCGGAGAGCAGCGGCGATCTCTCTTTCAACCCGAAGGATGGAGGAAGCATCGATGCTGCGGATTACGCCATGGACAGCAGCGCTGATCACAGCAGTGCTGATCTGCGGGGTGAGATGGCAGGCGGCGATGCAGAGGTTTGGGACAGCAATGATTTCATTATGTAGGAAATATCGCATAGCGATATTTCCGGAATAACGACAAAAGCACCTTGCGGAGGGGCGCTGACGGATGAGCGCCATGTGCATATAGAAATCGCAGGTTTCGTTATGCACACTTTTGTCCTCAACGAAAAAAATTTTAACGGAAGGCAGTAGCAGCGAACATGGTTTTTAGCAGTTCAGTGTTTTTTATGGCATTTTTGCCGATTACAGTTTTAGTCTATTTTTTGATTCCGGAGCGCTTTTTGAAGATACGCAATCTTTGGCTTTTGCTTGCCAGCCTGCTTTTTTACGGCTGGGGTGAGCCGAAATACATCGCGGTCATGGCGTTTTCGATCGTGTTCAACTATGTATTTGGGCGTGTCATTGGGAGACTGCGGGCGCAGGCAGACGAGCAGGAGGCACTGCTTGCAGGGGCTGCGGAGACAGAAGCCGCAGGCAGGAACGATGTAGCGGGCAGCGATGAAAATAGCAGCAGACAGCGTTTGCGCCGCGCGAAGCTTGCGATGGTGCTCTGCGTGATCGGCAATCTGGCAATCCTCGGATTCTTTAAATATACGGACTTTTTGATCGGAACGGTCAACGGGCTGCTTGGCGGACAGCTGAGCCTTTTGCATATCGCGCTGCCGATCGGGATCTCGTTCTATACTTTCCAGACGATGTCCTATATCATCGACGTCTACTGGGGGAAAGTGCCTGCGCAGCGGGATTTCATCGCGTTCGCGGCTTACGTGACGCTGTTTCCGCAGCTGATCGCGGGTCCGATCGTGCGCTACGCGGACGTGGCGGTGATGCTGGTCGGACGTAAGACGAATGTAGAGCAGATCGCGGAGGGCATTCGCCGCTTTATCATCGGCTTTGGCAAGAAGGTGCTGCTGGCGAATCAGGTCTATGTCATCTGGAATGAGATTACAGCGATGGAGCTCGAACAGATCAGCTTCGCGACGGCGTGGCTCGGTGC
The DNA here is from genome assembly GCA_900542245.1 of uncultured Eubacteriales bacterium. Lineage (GTDB taxonomy): Bacteria > Bacillota > Clostridia > Peptostreptococcales > Anaerovoracaceae > CAG-238. The sequence goes on along the minus strand of UQMQ01000136.1, from coordinate 2,178 downwards.
GCTGGCGTTCACGTTCCAAATCTATTTTGATTTTTCTGGTTATTCGGATATGGCAATCGGTCTGGGCAAGATCTTCGGTTTTGATTATCTGGAAAACTTCAACTATCCGTACATTTCTCGCAGCATTACCGAGTTCTGGCGGCGTTGGCACATGTCGTTGAGCTCGTGGTTCAAGGAGTATGTCTATGTGCCGCTGGGCGGCAACCGCAAGGGACTCGCGCGGCAGCTCCTCAATATCGCAATCGTTTGGGCGCTGACCGGACTTTGGCATGGCGCGAGCTGGAACTTCGTGGCATGGGGCGTGTATTTCGGCGTGATTTTGATTATTGAGAAATTATGGCTGCTGCGGGCGCTGGACAAATGTCCGGCATTCGTCGGGCATGTTTACAGTCTGATTTTGATCGTGCTCGGCTGGGTCATCTTTGGACTGACGGATTTTTCGCGCATGGCGACGTATATCGCGCATATGTTCGGCGGTGCTGCTGCGTTAGTGGATGAGAACTTCCTGTATCTGGCAACGAGCCGCGTCTGGCTGCTGATTTTTTGCGCGATCGGCTCCACGCCGCTGGTCAAATGCGTATGCAAACGTGTCGCGGCGCGGCTTACGGCGATGCGAGGCGGCGAGGGTTTGCTAGGCGTGCTGGAATCGGCGGTTTTGCTGGCAGTGTTCGCCCTGTCGATTGCATTTTTAGTAAGCGGGTCCTATAATCCGTTCCTGTATTTCAGATTTTAGGGGAGGTAGATGAACATGAACATGAAAAAAAGAAGCTGGATTTTGATCATTACCTCTGTGCTATGTTTGGCGTTTTTATGTATCGGAACCTTGGTGACGCCGGAGGTCGGGTTTTCGGAGAACGAGAACCGCTATCTGCAGGCGGCGCCGAAGCTGACGATGGATCATGTTCTGAACGGGCGTTTTGAGACGCAGGCTGAGGACTATCTGAACGACCAGATCATCGGCCGCAGTCTTTGGGTACGGGCCATGGCGATGACCGAGGCTGCGCTGGGTGTCGGTGACATCAACGGTGTGTATCTGGCGGCGGATGGCAGGGTGGTTAAGCGCGTGACAGAGGCAGACTTTGACTGGGAACGCTATCAAAAGAATCTACGCGAGGCAGCAGCATTGGCAGCACACTGCGAAGAAAACGGCAGCAAACTCTATGCGATGCTGGTGCCGACAGCCGCTTATGTCTATCAACAAGATCTGCCGAGCCATGCGATGCGTTTTGATGAGGATCGGGCATTCGCTGACGCGGCGGATGCACTCGGCGAACGTCTGATTGACCTGCGCGCCGCGATGCAAGCCGCGGTCACAGATGGCAGCGCGGCGCGCGAGAGTGCGGACGGCGGCGTATTTTTCCGTACTGACCATCACTGGAGTGGTTACGGTGCATATCTGGGTTACGCAGGATTTTTGCAGGCGCGTGCCGGGGGTTCAAATCCTCTGCGCGTAGACGACGGCGAAGAATCGCAAACTGCGAGCGGCGGAGTTATGATCCCGGCAGCGGCGCCTTACGCAAAGCTCGCGCCGACGGTGCTTTCTGATGATTTTTACGGCACGCTGTACTCCAAGGTGCTGCTGCCGACTCTGACCAAGGACAGCGTGGAAACGCCGGGTGCGGCGCTGACGGCAAAATACCAAGTGCGTCTGAACGGCGAGACTTATGATTCTCTGTATTTCAACGAGTATCTAGATAAAAAGGATAAATACGCCGTATATTTCGGCGGCAATTATGATAAGGTAGATATTGAAATCGGGGAAACGACAGGACAGGCAGCGCAGACGGCGAGCAGTAAGGGCAGTCTGCTGATCCTCAAGGATTCTTTCGCGAACTCCTTCGTACCGTACCTGCTCGGCGATTACAGCAGGATCACGATGATCGACAGCCGCTATTACCGCGGCAGCGTGACAGAGCTGGCTGAGGATTACGATGAAGTGCTGGTGCTCTACGGCATCGACAACTTCGCGGGGGAAAAGCTGCATTTGTCCAAATCACTGATTAAATAATAAATAAGGCAGAGCGTAACAGATAAAAAAATCTGTACCGCATTCCATGAGGGATAATGGTACAGATTTTTTATTATTCCGGAAATATCGTTCCGATATTTCCGGAATAACGACAAAAGCACCTTGCGAAGTGGCGCTCATGGGTGAGCGCCATGTGCGCATAGAAATCT
>UQMQ01000135.1 GCA_900542245.1 uncultured Eubacteriales bacterium | reverse complement strand
CTGTAATCATATTACGGATATTTTACCATACAGTAGGAAAAAAGTCTATACCACAAGTTCTACGCTCTGTCTGTATCTAACCTGTTCTTTTTTTGCTTTTCCCCTTTTCTTTTTGTACTTTTTTGTCTATAATGGAAACAGTGAACGCTGCGCGCGGCATTCCCCTATTCCATGCTGCCGCGCGAAACGCATCAAGACATAGGATCATATTTCAAACAATATTGCGGAGGTACTTCTATCATGCTGTTAGGACATGAAAAAATCAATTTTTTATATCTGCCGACACCGCTGGAGCGGCTCAATAACCTGTCAAAGGAGCTGGGCATCAACCTGTATATCAAGCGGGACGATCTGACGCCCCTTGCCATGGGCGGTAACAAGCTGCGCAAGCTGGAATATCTGCTTGCGGACGCGAAGAAGCAAGGCGCGACGATGCTGCTGACGGTCGGCGGCGCACAGACGAACCATGGCAGACTGACCTGTGCGGTCGCGCGCAAATACGGGCTCAAGGCTGCCATCGTCTGTATCGACGACTATCCGGGTGAGCTTTCTGCCAATCTGCTGCTGGACGGCATGATGGGCTGCGATGTCTGGCTGCGCAAACCGGATCCGACCGGACGCAAATCCGAAGCACAGCTCTTTGATGAAACGGTTGCCGCGATCACGGCGCGCTACACGGCGCAAGGCGAAAAGGTCTACTACATCCCGATCGGCGGTTCCAATGAGCTGGGCATTCTCGGCTACTATGAGTGTGCACAGGAGCTCGCCAAACAGGCTGACAAGATGGGTCTGATCAATGGTCCGGATCTTAAGAAATTTCCGCGTGTGGTCGCCACTGTCGGCAGTATGGGCACCTACATGGGACTTTTCACCGGTATCTTCCTCGAAAATCTGCCGCTGCGCCTGACGGGTATCGGTATTTCACCGAAGCCTCGCGGTCTGCAGGCTTACGCCAAGGACTATTTCGACAAGGTATGCGCATTCTATCATCTGGATCCGTCCAAGACGGAGGAGATCACCGCCGCCAGCTTTGATCTGACAGACAAGTACGACCGCGGCGCTTACAATAACCCTTGCAAGGAAGTCCGCGAAGCGATGTATCTGATGGCTGAGCGCGAGGCGCTGATCCTCGATCCTTGCTATACCGGCAAGTGTTTCGCGGGACTTTTGGAGATGGTCAAGAGCGGCGACATCGCGCAGGGCGAGACAGTCATCTTCCTGCATACAGGCGGCGCGCCGGGCATCAACACCCCGTTCCACCGCATTGAGATTGAAAAAGAACGCGAGCAGTTTATCCACGTGCTGGACTAGACCGCTGCTTCGACAGATGCAGCAGAAGCATCTCCGTGGCACCAAAAAACCGGGCTTTGAGGGAACATCCTCTTTACCCGGTTTTTCTGTTGTCCTGATGATGTGTGTCCTGCGTGTCTACGCTTTTGGGCGCGGCTATTGCTCGTTCTCAGCTGCCGCAGGCGCAGCGTTCTCGACCGCCGGCATCTCCTTGGCGTCATCGCTCGCCAGCTCCGCGAAACGCTTGATTTTCATGGTGCTGGTCTTGGCGAATTGACCGGATTTGATCTCCAGCTTGCGGATGCACTTATAATTGGAGAGCTTGCGGTTGACCTGCTTGATCTGGTTCCAGATGATCTTGTAAATCTCTTCTTCTGTAAACGCGGCTGATGGTTCTTTACGCTCTGCAGCGTGCAGATTCTCGATTTCCTCATAATTTGGAATGACGCGCGCGGTGATGATCAGCTCTTTCTCCCCGGCGACCTCCTTGCCGTAAACCATCGACTCCGCGATCTCCGGCACCTTGGAGAGCAGGGTCTCGATCTCCTCCGGATAGATGTTTTTGCCGTTCTGCGTCACGATGACATTTTTGCTTCTGCCGGTGATATAGATAAAGCCGTCCTCGTCCATATAGCCAACGTCGCCGGAGTTGAACCAGCCGTCCTCCATGACCGCGGCTGTCGCCGCCGGATCCTCGTAATAGCCCAGCATGACCGTTTCACCGCGAATCAGCAGCTCGCCCTCGCCCTTTTCATTCGGATTCTTGACCTTAATCTCGTCACCGTAAACAGCCTTGCCGGCGGAGCCCACACGCGGGTCGAAGTCCGGCGTCAGCGCTGCGATCGGCGCAGTCTCCGTCAGACCGTAGCCCTGCAGGAACGTAAAGCCGATATCCACCAGCCACTTACCCACCGCCGGGTCGATCGGCGCCGCCGCGGAAACGATGATGCGCAGCTTGCCGCCGAGACTTTCGTAAATATCCTTGAATACTTTTTTCTTGACATCGATACCCACGTTGCGCAGACCGTTGGTCAGGCGGATCATGGACTTGACCATCGAATCCTTGCCTGCCTTTTCGATGTTTTTCTGGATCTTCTTGTGCAGCGTCTCGATCAAAAGCGGTACCGCGATCATCGCCGTCGGGTGCGTGGTCTGCATGTCGCTGACAATGTGCTTGAGCCCCTGGCAGACGACAACCGAAGCGCCGATTGCCATCGGATACAGGAAGCCGATCGTCGACTCATACGTGTGATGCAGCGGCAGGACCGAAAAGAGCCTATCGTCCGGTGTCAAATGCACATACGGCGTCACCGCGTTGATATTGGCTGCCAGATTGCGGTTGGAGATCATAACGCCCTTGGCCGCCGAAGTCGTACCGCTGGTAAAGATCAGCACCGCGAACGCGTCCGGATCGATCTCCTTGTCCATCAGACTCGTATCACCGAGGTCGGTAAACACCTTGCCCTCTTCACGCAGGAAGTCGAAACCGATGAACTGCCCCGCTTCCTTGTACTCCGCGCGCATTTCGATGCAGTATTTCATGTTTGGGCAGTGCGCGGCCGCTTTCTTGACCGCATCCTTCTTTTTTGAGGAAAAGATGATCGCACGCGCACCGGAACGGCGCATCAGGTTTTCGAGCTCGTTGTCCGGCAGCTCCTTGTCCGTCGGCACCGCGATACCTGCGCCGCAGAGCAGCGCCGCGTAGGAAACATACCACTCGTATGTAGTTTCGCTGAGGATCATGACCTTTTCGCCCTGCAGGTCCAAAACGCGCGTCAGCGCCGTCCCGAAGTCGTTGACATCACGCCGGAACTGCCCGTAAGAGATTTCGCGAAAGCCCTCTTTTTTATTGAAGGTCTGCAGAATAAACGGTCTGTCCTTGTAGAGCTCTGTCGAACGCAGGAAAAACTCCTTGACCGTACGGTAATGCGTGCCCGGATAGGTCTCCTGCGCGCGGCGGTGCTCCATCTTCTTTTTGAAATCGTCTATATTCTTTTCGGCATATTCCATCCGCAGTTCTTCCAGATCGCCGACTTCCTTCATTTTATATTTCGGAAGCTTGAAATCCGGGATTTTCTTTAAGATTCTTGCCATATCCTATTCCTCCATCTGGGTACATGCCCGTCAGACCGCGGCGAACCGCAGGGCAGGCTTGTGTTTGGGTCGGGTTGTTTTTAACTTATATAGTATACCCGATTTTTTTGTAGAATATATGAAGAAAACACAGCCTGCGGAAAATTTACGGTCCGCGAGAAATTCCTGCGCCGCATCACCGTCTGGTACGGAAGATCAAACGCTTGAGCACGTCCCAATCGAACGGAACCAGTGGATAGAGATACGAAGTTCCGGAGAGGGTTTTGGTTGTCCCCATCACTAGCAGACTGATCGCCGCAGCCGCGAGAATGCCGCCCAGTCCCAGCACCTGCGCGCCGATGAGCATCAGGACGCGTCCGAATTTCATCGCATACGAAAGCTCGATGCTCGGCTGGGTGAACGAAGCCAGCGCCACGACTGCCATACAGAGGATCGTCTGCGGGATGAACCAGCCGGAGCTGATGCTGAACTCGCCGAGGATCAGCGCACCGATGACCGACAGCGACATGCCCAGCGAGGTCGGTGTGTTCAGTGACGCAAGCTTCAGCGCGTCGATTGCCAACTCCAGCAGCATGAACTGCCAGAAGATCGAGATGACATAATCGTCCTCCGGCACGAAAAAGCGCAGGATATCCGGCGTAAACCAGTCATATTCGACCATTAGCACATAAATCGGTGTCAGCAGCAGAATGACGACGAAGTTCAGGATGCGCAGAAACCGAAAATAGTTGCCGGTCAGCTGCGGGAAATAATAGTCGTCTGTATCCTGGAAAAATTCGAACACGCTCACCGGGATCATCATCGCCGTCGGGGAATTGTCGGTGATCAGCACCACCTTGCCCTCCTCCAAATGCGCCGCCGCGACATCCGGACGCTGGGTATAGCGCACGCGCGGGAACGGATTGAGGCTGCTCGCGATGCCGAAGCTCTCCTGCAGATGCTCCAGCAGGCTCTGGTCGGTCACCGTCAGGGCATCAAACACAGCCGCTCCGCGCTGTTCTGCCTCTCGTCTTGCCGCGTGCGCACGAAACTTTTTTGCGTGGGAATCTACTGCCGCGCTTTTCGCCTCAGCCTTTGTCCTGTCACCGCTGTCGGCTCGCTGAATCCGCAGCGCATCTTCTTCACTTGCGCGCGTTTGCCGCGCCGCAGTCGTTTCCTGCCCGCCGCGCCGCGATGCGCGCTGTATGCCTCCCTGCACCTCAGCCTGCCCATTGCGCTCTGCTTGCGGGCGATTCTGTCCGCCGCGCTGCGGCTGCTGACCCGCACTGCGCCCCGCCAGTGCTTTTTTCTTCATATCGTCTAATGACGATTCTAATTTTTCGACAAATTTCGCGTCGGCGCGGTCTTGCATATAGCACAGCACCACGTCGGATTTACTGTCCGTACCGACGTTGAACACCTTGAAGATCAGCTGGTTGCTGCGCAGTCTGCGGCGGATCATGGCGACATTCTGCATCATGTTTTCGGTGAAGCCGTCGCGCGCACCGCGCAGCGTCTTTTCTTTTTCCGGTTCTTCTACGGCGCGCGCAGGATAGGCTCTGGCGTCCAGAATGATAATCTTATCCAGTCCCTCCACGAGCAGCGGCACCAGCCCCGCGTAGAGCTTCGGTAAAGTCTGCAGATAGCAGTTGTAGGCATCATCGTCCGTCAGCTCGTCCGAACGCGCCGTCTCACCGTCTCCTTGCGCATTTTTGCCTCGCACCGTCTCCGCCTTTGCGCGTGTGCGCACAGTTTCCTTTGCCTCTGCCGCCTCTGTGCCTTGTGCCTTTTCCCCCTTGCGATGCGCCTGCTTACGCTGCAGCGCTTCCTCTTCCAGCTTCCCTTTTTCCGCGCACTGCATCGGGTCCTGTTTTGAAAACGTATCCGTCTGCGGCTCGATAACGCTGGCATCCATAAACGGCACTGCGGCCTCCAAAAAATCTTTGCTCTCGTGCAGCCCCTGCATCGTTTCCGGCTGCACCGCCAGAAGATAATTGAGCAGAAGCTGTCCCTTTTGTCCGTCGTGCAGTCCGTCAATAAAATACATCACCGCCCGGCGTCCGCCGATGCAAAGCTTCCTCTCGAGCAGATCGAAGCACTCGTCCAAAGGCAGCTCTGCCCTAAAAATGTTCAGATATTTCTCAAAAGCATGGTTCATATGATTGCTGTCCATCCCTCCTGTCTTTTGTTCTCGCTCCGTTTTCCGTATCTTCGGTCGGCAATGGCACACAGGGTTTGCAAAGCCTCCGCAGCGGAAGATATCGTTTGCTCCCTCTATTTTTGACAGAAAACCGTCGTTTCATACCTTGCAAAACGCCGCAGGGAAATCTTCGCAAGGTGCGTTTGTCGTGATTCCGGCGGCGCCACCGCGCGATATTTCCTGCATATAGGACAAAAGTGCGCATAACGAAATCTGAGAT
>UQMQ01000134.1 GCA_900542245.1 uncultured Eubacteriales bacterium | reverse complement strand
GTATCAGGCTTTGCAGGACGCGCCCTCTCAGGTACGCACCGCAAGACCCGGCGCAGTCTTTTTTGCGTGAAGATCATGCAAAACTTGGAAAATAGCGTTGGCAAAGGGCAGGGGAATATGCTATCATGGAGATATCGAAGGTAAAGCTCAGCATGCATGCTGCGGTTGACGGACTACGAAAATTAGCGTATGATGGAGGAAAGGGGATAAATGTGACATGGATGAAAAAACGACAAATAAACTGAAATTAAAGGAATCCTTTCTGAAGCATGGGCTGCTGTATTTTTTGGTGGGCGTCGCGCTGATCGTGACCTATTACTGCGTTAATCATGTCGGTGTGATCGCGTCCGGTGTGGCAAAGATCAATGATATTCTGATGCCGTTCTACTTGGGCATCATCATGGCGTATCTGATGTGTCCGCTGTACAACGCGACGGTGCGGGGGATATACCGCGCGAAGAAGGGGCGGAGTAAGACGCCGGTCAAGGAATTGCGGCTGGCAAAATTCTTTGCAACCATCGTCGCGGTGGCGGCGATTTTAGGCATTGTGACCGGATTTTTCGCGCTGATCGGACCGGATCTCTGGGACAGTGTGACCGGGCTGGTGCTCGGCATCCCCGACGCGACTGCGAAGGTACAGGATTGGATCAACAACCATATTGTAGAGAATCCTGCGCTGGTGGATTTACTGGAAGATAAGCTGGAGAATATCTCGACCATGGCGATCGACTGGGCGCAGCAGAAGCTCCTGCCGGGTGCAAGCGCGATTCTCAGCGGCGTTGTTGGTACGCTCGGTATGGTCGCAGACTTTTTCGTCGCACTGATCATCTGCATCTATATCTTAAACAGCAAAGAGACGTTCTCTGGGCAGAGCAAAAAATTGGTTCTGGCTGTATGCAAGCCGCAGAAAGCGGAAAAAATATTTACGTTTGGCAAGATCTGCAACGAAACCTTCGGCGGATTCATCAACGGTAAGATCATCGACTCGATCATCATCGGCATCCTTTGCTTTTTCGCCATGACTGTGCTCAAGCTACCGATGGCGATCCTCATCAGCGTGGTGGTCGGCGTGACGAATATCATTCCGTTCTTCGGACCGTTTATCGGCGCGATCCCGTCGATCCTGATCCTGCTGATTGTGGAACCGATTGCGGCGCTCAAATTCGCGATCATGGTACTGGTACTGCAGCAGCTCGACGGCAATGTCATCGGACCGAAGATTCTCGGCAAGACGACCAAGCTGGCGAGCTTTTGGGTCATGTTCGCGATCATCGTGGGCGGCGGGCTGTTCGGTCTGCCGGGCATGATCTTAGGCGTTCCGGTCTTTGCGATTATTTACGCCTATACCTCCGGCGCGATCAACAGCAGGCTACGCGAAAAGGAGATGCCGACGGATACGCTGGTGTATGAGGATTTCAGCAAATATCATATTGACAAGGAGGAAATCTTTGGAAAAGAAAGATTTGAAGCTGCTCGCCGACTTGGAGAGCGCGATACAAAACCTGCGCAGCGAGAATGATCCCGCTGATCCGGAAAATTCGGAGATCGGAGATCTGACCGCGTTTCAAATCGCATACGATGTGCCGATGGCGGATTACACCTCGTTTCGGGCGGGCGGGCATGCCGCCGCCATGGTGCATGTGGGAACCAATCTTGAACTCAAGACCACGCTGCGCATGCTCAGCGACGCGGGGCTGCCGCACCTGATGATCGGCAACGGCAGCAATGTGCTGTTTCGCGACAGCGGCTACGACGGTGTGGTCATCAAAATGGAGAATTTTGCGGGAGTCGTGCAGAAACCGCAGCAGGCGTTTCCGGGCATGAGCATGGAGGAAAGTCAGCGTGCGGATGTGGTCGGTGTCGAATGCGGCATCAGTCTGGCGACACTGGCCAAGATTCTGCAGCGGGATGGGCTGACCGGCTTTGAATTCGCGAGCGGGATTCCCGGCACGCTCGGCGGCGGGCTGTTCATGAACGCGGGCGCTTACGGTGGCGAGCTCAAGGACGTGGTGCGCGGCGTACTGGCGATCTCGCCGGACGGTCGTGAGGAACGTGTCTTTACCAATGAAGAGATGCAGTTCGGCTATCGTCACAGTGTGCTGTCCGATAACGGCTATATCGCGCTGTTTGCGTCACTGCAGCTTGCGCAGGGTGATCCGGCGGCGATCGCGCTGACGATGCGGGAGCTGAATCAGAAGCGAAACAGCAAGCAGCCGGTGCAGTACCCGTCCGCAGGCAGCACGTTTAAGCGGCCGGAGGGACACTTCGCGGGCAAGCTGATCGAGGACGCCGGACTCAAGGGCGTGACGGTCGGCGGTGCGCAGGTATCGACCCTGCACAGCGGCTTCATCATCAATCGCGGCGGTGCGACGGCAACGGACATCCTGCAGCTCATCAGTCTGGTGCAGAATACGGTATATGACCGCTTCGGCGTGATGCTGGAGCCGGAGGTACGGATCATCGGCTAAAAGCGCGCTGTGCCCTTACGCAGAGCACCTGTGCGCTGCAGCAAGGGATGATTTAGATCATACATGCCTTTGTCAACCAAAGGCAAAAACACGTAAGGACAAAGAATTTATGGGAAAATACGATGACATCATCAAACAATATCGCATGATCTACGATCACCATACCCATACGATCTACTCGCATGGGAAAGGTACGATTTTAGACAATGTGCGCGTGGCGGCGGCGAAGGGCATTCGCTCGATCGCCATCACTGACCATGGACCGGGGCATCTGACCTACGGCATCAAAATGGAACAGCTCCCGCAGATGCGGGCGGATATCGCCGCTGCCAAGGCAGAATTTCCGGAGATGGAGATCCTGCTGGGCGTGGAGGCGAATACACTGCGCGTGCCGCCTTATTTGGACGTGGCGCCGGAGCAGCGCCCGCAGTTTGATATTCTGCTGGCGGGCTATCACTATGGCATCGCCCATGCGGGTATGGTATCCAATTACTTGTATCAGCATGCAGGACTGTTTCACAGCGAGACGTCGTCGCTTCTGGTCAAGAATACGGCGATGATTCTCGACAGTCTGTACGCCAATGAAGAGGCAGGCAATCACATTGATATTCTGACGCATCCGGGCGACAAGGGTCCGTTTGACATCGAGGATATCGCCAAGGCCTGCGCGGATACGGGCACGCTGATCGAAATCAACGACAAGCATCAGCATCTGACCGTTGACGAGATCCGGATCGCCGCCAAATATGACGTGCAGTTTGTCATCGGTAGCGATGCGCATGTACCGGAAAAGGTCGGTTCGTTTGAGGGACCGCTTGCGCGCGCGCTGGAAGCGGGGCTTGATCCTGCGCGGATCGTCAATATTGAAAAAATCTGACACAAGACATGGCAGACGCGGATCGCGCAGATGCGTCCGGGATTCGGCAGCACGATCGGCACGTTACGTAGCGCGGAGAGATCGATCCGGCAGTACGCCAAAAGCTGCGCTGCGCAGCGATACCGAGTCGGCACGAAAGAGAAGTAAAGGGAGAGAAAACAAGAATGGAAGTCGTTATCATTACAGGATTATCCGGTGCGGGTAAGACCAAGGCAGCGGACTGGTTTGAGGACAAGGGCTATTACTGCATTGACAATATGCCGCCGGCACTGATCAAAAACTTTATTGATCTGGCGCTGTCCGGTACGAAACAGGTCACTAAGGCGGCTTTTGTGGTCGATGTGCGCGGCGGTCTGTTCTTTCACGACCTCAAAAACAGCGTGACAGCACTCGAAAACGACGAAAACGTGGATTTCAAGATTCTTTTCATCGAAGCCTCGAACGAAGCGCTGATCCGGCGTTACAACGAGACCCGGCGGATTCATCCGCTTTCCGCGGCAGCCATCAGCCCAGAGGTCATCGACGAGGAACGCAGACAGCTGGCGGAGCTCCGAAGCCACGCGACCTACATCGTCGACACCTCATCGCTCAAGGTCGCCGAGTTCAATGCGGAACTGGACAAGCTGTTCGCCAAAGGAGAGGCGAAGGATTCTTTTATTCTCAATTTCATGTCGTTCGGCTACAAGCACGGGATCCCGATCGAGGCCGACTGGGTGCTCGACGTACGCTTCATTCCCAACCCCTATTATGTGCCGAGTCTCAAGAATCTGACCGGCAACAATAAAAAGGTCTCGCAGTATGTGCTCAAACATGACATCACGAAGGAATTTATCAACCGCTTGGTGGAGATCATCCGCCGCTTGATCCCCTGCTACATCAAGGAGGGCAAATACAGCCTGACGGTCGCCTTGGGCTGCACAGGCGGACATCACCGCTCGGTGGCGGTCGCCAATGAAGTTTATCGGATTTTTGAGGAAGAAGGGCGCAGGACGACGCTGGAGCACAGGGATCTGTAGTCTGATTGCGGCATGCGTTGCAATTTTGGGAAAATATCCGGAAGATAGATGAAATGGGCAGGTGATGGAAATGGATAGACTGGGCGAGGTGCTCAGAGAATATGAGCGGCTTGGCATACGGCAGCAGATAAATTATGAAAAATTTTATCTGTATTCGATCATTACGCATTCCACAGCGATCGAAGGGTCGACCGTGACCGAGATTGAGAACCAGCTGCTTTTTGATGAGGGGATCGCTGCGGCGAAACCAATGCCGGAACAGCTGATGAATCTGGATTTGAAACACGCTTACGAAAGCGCGTTTTCTTTAGCGGAAAGACACGAAGAGATCACACCGCAGATCCTTTGTGAGCTGTCCGGTCTGCTGATGAAAAATACAGGTTCGGTATACAACACCATTGCGGGGACCTTCAGCAGCACCGATGGTGATTTAAGGCTTTTGAATGTCAGTGCCGGCCGCGGCGGGAAAAGTTATATCGCGTGGCAAAAAGTGCCCAGCAGGCTAGCAGAGTTTTGCAGCTGGCTGAATGAAAACAGAACGGAACTGGGCAGCACTGACCCGACATGCGTATATTTGTTCAGCTTTGAAGCGCATTACCGTCTGGTGTCGATCCATCCATGGGCAGACGGCAACGGCAGGATGAGCAGACTTGTGATGAATCTGCTGCAGCATGAGGCAGGCCTTGTGCCGTCCATCGTAAAAAAGGAAAAACGGGCAGCGTATATCCAAAGCCTTGCGGCTTCACAGGAGAGCGGCGACAAGAGGGCTTTCCTGCAATTTATGCTGGAGCATCATATCGACAATATCCGTACGCAGATCCGGGAGTATAAAGCGTCTACGGGCGAAGAGGTTTAGACGTATACTATAGAACCATAGAGGGCAAAAAAATAGCCGTTTGCAGGTTGCGATATTACGCACTGCAGGCGGCTTTTGTTTTCTCTTTATGCGGATGAATTTATACTCTTTTTAGTTCTTTGACCAGCTGTGCCAGCAGATGCTTCTGGCTCGGTGTGAGGGTGACCCATTGATCGAAGAGCGTCTTCTGTTCAGCGCTCAGCTGCACCAGCATGGCGTCTTCAGCAAAAAACTGCGCCAAGGTGATCCCGAAAGCATCACAGATGCACTCCAGCGTTGTGATGGAAGGGATGGTGTTGTTATCATATTTTTCTTGCATCAAAGCTCCTTTCCGAATAACGGCAGCAGGAGAGCAGCCGATATTCTGTGTCACAGCAAAAACAGCCGGCATGTTTTTGCACAAAGGGTATGTCCGCGGCACATGTAGATGAATACAGATTCTGTAAAACTATTCTAAAACAGACAAGGAGAAAATGCAAGGGATAATATGGAAAACAAAGCGAGAAATTTTCGACAAATTTCGACAAACAGGCAAAGGTCATCAGACTGACTTGGACTGCACATAACCTTTAGGGGCTATCGTATCGTTGACGCTCTTATGTCAGCGGTCCGATAGCCTCGTTTGTACTGGACAAGCGATTCGTCGTACTCGTGGAACACCAATCGAGCATCAACGGCAATCTGCCGCTGCGCGACTT
>UQMQ01000133.1 GCA_900542245.1 uncultured Eubacteriales bacterium | reverse complement strand
TGAAAATGGTGACTATGAAGGATTGACAGAGGAAGAGGAAACACCCCCTTTATTTCCGCCTACTTGTCGGTTTTATCCTACCTGTTCCACCTATTTTATCCAGGCACTGGAGAAGTACGGTGTGTGCAAAGGTAGCTATTTAGGTATGAAACGAATTTTGAAGTGTCACCCCTGGCATGAGGGGGGTTATGACCCTTTGAAATGATGGAGGAAATGAATGGGAATTATAGCAAAACCATTGAGTTATTTGCTTATTTGGTTATATGAATTGGTTGGGAGCTATGGTATCGCGATCCTCATTCTGACGGTTGTAATCAAGCTTTGTCTGTATCCGCTTTACGCAAAGCAGATCAAATCGACCATGCGGATGACGGACGTACAGCCAAAGGTCAAAGAGATCCAGCAGAAGTATGCCAAAGACAGAGAGCTGATGAACCAAAAAATGATGGAGCTGTACAAGGATGAGGGCGTCAGTATGTATGGCGGATGCCTGCCGATGATCGTACAGATGTTTATCATCATGGGTCTGTTTGCTTTGCTCAGAACCCCGATGTCTTATTTGGATACGAATATGCTCTTTGCAATTCACGAACCGTTCCTTTGGATCAAAGACCTTGCGCAGCCGGATAAATGGATTCTTCCGATATCCGCCGGTGCCGCGACATTTTTCTCGTTTTCCATGAACAGCTCGATGGCTTCTATGGGCGGCGGGAACGCGCAGCAGACTGCGATGATGTCCAAGATCATGAAATACTTTTTCCCAATCATGATTTTGTGGTTTGCAAGAACCTATCCTGCCGGCTTAGCATTGTACTGGTTCGGCAGCCAGGTAATTCAAATCTTCTACAATATCAGATTCAATAAGTTGAAAAAAGCACAAAGGGATGCAAAGCAAGCAAAAAGCAAAAAGAAAAAATAAGAGCATCAAACATTGGAGGAAAATGAAACATGGATTTTTCTGAAAAATGCGCAAAGGATGTAGACAGTGCCGTCAAGCTGGCACTCGAAGATCTGCAGTTAAGCATAGATGAAGTCGATGTCACTGTTTTAGAGGAACCTTCCCGCGGTTTCTTCGGAATCGGTTCTAAGCTGGCGCTCGTCAGAGTGGAAAAGAAGAAAAAAGAAACCAAGGCGACAAAAGAGCCGCTGACAGAAACCAGAAAGCCGGAGGCAAAAAAGGAAAGAAAACCTGAAAAGCTCCAGCAGGAGGTTTCGGAAGTCAGACCGAAGGTCGAGAAAACAGAGGCACCGAAACGCAGAAAAGAAAGAGCTCCGAAGAGAGCGGAGAGAGAAATACAGGTGACCGAGCCTGTGATCGAACGAATCCCGGAGGAAGAGCTGACAGAGGTGCAGGATCACGCAGCGCTTCGATTCCTCGAGGAAGTCACGAAGGAGATGGGTCTTGATCTGGATATCAAGGCGAAGGCCGGAAAGGAAACGCTGTATATCGATATACAGGGTAAGGATTCCGGTACGATCATCGGCAAGCGCGGACAGACTCTGGATGCAATCCAGTATCTTACAAGCTTAGTCGTAAACAAAGAGCAGTCTGACTATACCAGAGTTGTCGTGGATGCTGAAAATTACAGAACCAAGAGAGAAAAGACGCTGGAGCTTTTAGCAATCAGACTGGCGAAGAAGGTCAGCAAGACGAAAAGAAGCGTGAAGCTTGAGCCAATGAATCCTTATGAGCGAAAAGTGATTCATGCAACACTTCAAAGTCATCCTTATGTCACGACGAGAAGTGAAGGACAAGACCCATATAGACGGGTTATCATTGAATTGAAGCGCAATAAATAATGGATAGCCCGCCGTTTTTGGCGGGCTGTTTTCTATCATGCGCGGACAGTGTGATTATAACGAAAGGTTACGGAACTCAGATGGAAGATACCATTGCGGCGATTGCGACCGCGCCGGGCGAAGGCGGCATCGGCATTGTCAGAATCAGCGGCGAGAAGTCGCGTGAAATTCTGGAGGATATTTTTACCAGAGTAAAAAAAGAATACAGCACGCAGCAGGTACTTTCCGATGATGCTTCCGATGACCGGAGTAAATCGCATTTCCTGCCGCATGCCATGAATCAGACAATCGGGCTGCCGCTGACCCCGCGTATGATGCATTACGGATTCGTGTATGATCATGCCGGAGACTTGATCGATGAAGTGATGGCGGTCTGGTTCAAAGCGCCGTATTCCTACACAGCTGAGGATGTTGTGGAGATTCAGTGCCACGGCAGTATCGTTTCTCTGCGCAAGATTCTTGCGCTGGTCCTAAAAAGCGGTGCACGGATGGCAGAACCCGGTGAGTTTACCAAGCGGGCTTTTTTGAATGGGAGGATCGATCTGTCACAGGCGGAGGCTGTCATCGACCTGATCCGCGCAAAATCTGACAAAAGCTTTGATACCGCACTTGCGCAGCTCGAAGGAAATTTCTCTAAAGTCATTCGCGATCTGCGCGGTCTGCTTGTCGATGTTCTGGTCGATCTGACCGTCAATATCGACTATCCGGATGAAGATATCGAGCAGATCACCTTTGAAAATCTTACGCTGGCGCTTAAGGAGATAAGATCAAAGCTTGCAGCCCTGCTTGCGACCTCCGCAACCGGACGGATGCTGCGCGAGGGTATGCAGGTGACGATCATCGGCAAACCGAATGTCGGCAAATCCTCCTTGATGAATGCGCTGCTTAGAGAAACGCGGGCAATCGTGACCGAGATTCCGGGCACTACACGTGATACGATCGAGGAGGGAGTTTCAGTTCGCGGGATTCCGATTCGTCTGACGGATACGGCTGGCATCAGACAGACCGAGGATGTCATCGAAAAAATCGGTATCGAAAAGAGCAAGGAATCTTTCAATCGTGCGGATCTGGTCATCTTTATGATCGACCGCAGCCAGCCGCTCGATGAAGAAGATTATGAAATTATCCGGCATCTGGACGGAAAAAAATCGATCGTGATTTTGAACAAAACCGATCTTCCGCCGGTTGTGAGCGACGAGGAAGCGCGCGCACTGCTGCCAGAGGCTGTTTTAATAGAAGCCGCGGTCGGACAGAACATCGGCATTACGGAATTAGAGGATGCCATCGAAAATTTGGTTTACGGCGGCAGAGTGAAACAGCAGGACAGTGTTCTTGTCAGCAATGTACGCCATATCGCGCTGCTCGAGGAAGCCCAGCGCGCGCTGGATGACGCAATCGGCATGGCGGAGTCTCTGCAGCCGCTCGAGTTTTTGGAAATTGACGTCAATCACGCTTACGAGATGCTCGGCGAAATTATCGGCGAGGCTGTCGGTGACGATATTATAGAAGAAGTATTTGCTAGATTCTGCCTAGGGAAATAGGGTATCCGGTCTGAACCCGGAGCACTTCGCAGACAGAATCATAGAGGATGAGAAGAAAGACGGAAAACGTATGGAAAAAATTTTGATGGGCGATTACGATGTGATCGTTGTCGGCGCGGGACACGCAGGCTGTGAAGCTGCGCTCGCTGCAGCAAGAATGGGTAAAAAGACTTTGATGTTTTCCATCAATTTAGAAGCGATCGCCATGATGCCGTGCAATCCGTCCATCGGCGGAACAGGCAAGGGACATCTGGTCAGAGAAATCGATGCGCTTGGCGGTGAAATGGGAGTCAATATCGACAAGACTTTCATACAGAGCAAAATGCTGAACACTGCAAAGGGACCTGCGGTGCATTCCCTGCGCGCGCAGGCTGACAAACATCGCTATCACACAGAAATGAAAAAGACGATCGAGCAGCAGCCGAACCTGGATATGAAACAGGGGGAAGTGACAGATCTGATCATAGAGGACGGCAGGGTCTGCGGCGTGGAGACCAGAACCCATACGTATTATACAGCCAAGGCTGTCGTGCTCGCGACAGGGACCTTTCTGCGCGGCAAAATCTTTATCGGCGACAGTGCTTATGCCAGCGGACCGAATGGTTTGGCGCCGTCGAATGCACTTGCTGACAATCTCAAAAAGCATGGGATGAAGCTGCGCAGATTCAAAACCGGAACACCGGCGAGATGTCTGGCGGCCAGTCTGGATTACAGCAAAATGATCCCGCAGGAGGGCGATCCAAAAATCGTACCGTTCTCCTTTATGAGCGATGCGATCGGCGAAAACCGCGTACTTTGCTGGCTGACTTACACCAATGCGGAGACACATCGTGTGATCCGCGAGAATTTTCATCGTTCCGCACTCTTTGGCGGACAGATCGAAGGTATCGGTCCTCGTTACTGCCCGTCGATCGAAGATAAGGTCAATCGATTTGCGGATAAGGAACGGCATCAGACTTTCATCGAACCGGAGGGACTGGACACGGAAGAAATGTATATTCAGGGTATGTCTTCCAGCCTGCCGGAGGATGTGCAGCTCGCTTTTTATCGGACCATTGCGGGTTTAGAAAACATACGGATTACGCGTCCGGCATATGCCATCGAATACGACTGCATCGATCCGCAGGATCTGAAATTAAATCTGGAATATCGCGACATCGAAAACCTGTTTTGTGCGGGACAGTTTAATGGCAGCTCCGGCTATGAGGAGGCGGCGTCGCAGGGTCTGATGGCGGGTATCAACGCTGTACTGAAAATTTCTGGAAAAAATCCGTTTGTGCTCGGAAGAGATGAGGCTTATATTGGCGTTCTCATCGACGATCTCGTGACAAAAGGTACCAATGAACCTTACAGAATTATGACGTCCAGAGCGGAATATAGGCTGGTTCTGAGGCAAGACAACGCAGATCAGCGTTTAACGGAAAAATCTTACAGTATAGGATTGGCAAGTGAAGCGCGCTACCAAAGATATCTGGCTAAGAAAGCGGCAGTCGAAGCCGAAATGCAGCGTCTGTCCGAAAAAACTGTTTCTCCGAAAGAAGTGAATGGTTTTTTGGAGACGCATGGAACTACGCCGGTTTCCGGTCGCATCAGTTTCGCAGAGCTCTTAAAGCGTCCGCAGATCAGCTATGACGACTTGACGGAGATCGATGATGAAACCAGACCGCAGCTTTCACAGCATGCGATCGCGCAGCTGGAAGTGCAGATCAAGTATGAGGGCTATATTCAGAAGCAGCAGCAGCAGATCATGCGCTATCAGAAGCTGGAACATAAAAAGCTGGATGAAACTTTGGATTACAAGAGCTTGGAGGGTCTGCGCAAAGAAGCGGTGCAAAAGCTCAGTCAGATTCGCCCGACGTCCATCGGACAGGCATCCAGAATCTCCGGGGTTTCTCCTGCGGACATCAATGTGCTGCTGATTCATCTGGAAAAAATGAGACGAGGAAAGGCATGAAGGAATTAGAGAAAGCATTGCAGGAGCTCAAGCTCCCTTACGAGCCGCAGATGCTCGCGCAGTTTGCCGCTTATATGGACGGCGTTCTGGCGTGGAATCAAAAAGTGAATCTGACGCGTATTACGGAGCGCGATGAGTTTATCATCAAGCATTTCATCGATTCTGTGATTTGCTGCGGCTTCGAGGAATACAAGCAGGCAAAAGAAATCGTCGATGTCGGTACGGGCGGGGGATTTCCGGGCGTACCGCTGGCGATCCTTTCACCGGATAAGCATTATACACTGATTGATTCCCTGCAAAAACGCCTCAGGATCATCGATACGCTCTGTGCGCAGGCAGGCATTACAAATGTCACGACCCTGCATGGGCGGGCAGAGGATCTGGCAGCGGACAGCAGGTATCGCCAGCAGTTTGATCTTTGCGTTTCACGTGCCGTTGCCAATACCGCGGTGCTTGCGGAGTACTGTCTGCCGTTTATCCGGCTCGGCGGCTCGCTGCTCGCCTACAAAGGACCCGATGCAGCAGCAGAGGCTAAAGAGGCCGAGAAAGCGATCCGCCTGCTCGGCGGTAGTCTGACGGAGATCCGCAGCTGTGGGCTTACGGCTTACGGACTGGATCATAACATTCTGATCATAAATAAAATACTGCAGTCAGTAATGCACTGACAGAATCTACTCCCCGGGCGGCATGCGAAGCTGTTTCCCGGGTTTTTACTGCCTGTCTCCTCTTCAGATATTCTTCCATTTTCTATTATACCGTTAGATTTTTCATAAATTCCTTCCCACTTCTTATCTACTTGACTCAATAATTTCATAGTAGGCAAGTCTAAATAACATAAAGTGGTTGTATTCCCTTTTCCATAGTCATCTATATAATCTACTAAAGTTTTATTTTCTTCTGCATGTTTAAGTAAAGAGTTAGCAATATTTATAGCATAAAATTTATAATAAAAACTATTCCATCTAT
>UQMQ01000132.1 GCA_900542245.1 uncultured Eubacteriales bacterium | reverse complement strand
GATGAGATACTGACAGGAAGTATCATGGGTGCGAATGATGGCCTCGATCACGCCCCGCTCTGTGATGTGGCGTCTCTTGCCCGGTTCTTTATAGCGAATATCCACGATCGTACCGACCGGATATTTCAGATCCTGTTCGTACAGGTACCCGCCGGATACTGCCTCCAATGCTTCCTCGCTCAGTTCGCCCGGCTGTTTGACCGCTGCGATTTTTGCGTCTATGTCCTTGCTCTTTTCCATGCGGCGTTCCTCCTTATTATCCTTTTGTTTTCCCCTCTGTCCTTTTATACGAATGGCGGCACGAAAGGGTCAGTCTTTTTTGCGAAAATTTACAAATTATTTTTACCTATCGTCTGCAGCAAGCATCTACCGCTCGGCACGCGGTGTTTGCGGTTCGGTATCCAGACGCTGCCGCGCGACCAGCTCCGCGAAAAATCCGCCGCGCGCGATCAGTTCCTCGTACTTGCCGTCCTCGACGATCTTGCCCTTGTCCAGCACCAGAATCCGGTCGCACTGTTTGATCGTGGATAGGCGATGGGCGATGACGATACGTGTACACTTAAGAGAATCCAGTGATTCTGAGATTTTCTTCTGTGTCAGGTTATCGAGCGCGCTGGTCGCCTCATCAAACATCAGAAGCTTCGGCTTCGGCGCGATGGCGCGCGCGATCATCAGCCGCTGCCGCTGACCGCCCGAAATGCCGCCCGAGCCCTCGGAAATGATCGTGTGCATACCCATCGGCATGCTGCGGATATCGTCCGCGATGCCCGCAAGCTCTGCAGCCTCCCATGCCTCCTGCTGCGTCAGATGCGGTGCGGAGATCACGATGTTGGAATAAATATCACCTTGGAACAGCTTGCCGTTCTGGATGACGACCCCGACGCGGCGGCGCAGAGAACGCAGATCGATGCGCTGCAGATCCTTGCCGTCGTAATAGATTGCACCCTTCTGCGGCTTCTCGAAGCCGAGCAGCAGGCGCAGCAGGGTCGACTTACCGCAGCCGGTCTTGCCGACGATCGCCACATATTGACCGGGACGGATCTTGAGCGAAAGATCATCCAAGATCAGCGGCATATGCTCCTGATAGCGGAACGACACATGGCTCAGTTCAATACCGCCGGATAATCTCGACAGCACCTCCTTCTCCTCCGCGATTTCCGGCACTGTGTCAAAAAACGGCTGCACCATCGTGAGGATCGGCCGGATCTGCGCGACAGTGAGCGCGATGCCAGTCAAAGACAGAAACGCGCCCGACACCATGCCATAGGCGGTATTAAAAGCGTAATAATCCGCGATTGAAACGCCGGACTGCACTGCCATCCAATACATGACGAGGGCCCCCGTCAAGGTGATGGCCAGGTTGATGACCGCATGCAGCTTCAAAAACAGCGGCGGATCATAGCTCATTCTTGCCTCCTCAGCATACAAATTGCCCCAGCGGGCAAAGGCACGCTTCTCCGCGCCTGCCAGCTTGATCTTCTGGATCCCGCTGATCAGCGCATAGGTCATACCGCTCTCCTTGCCGGACAGCTCCATCTGGCGCGTGCTGATCCGCATCTGCAGGAGAGAGGACAGCACCGAAAGCACGACGGTAGCCAGCAGAACGAGCAGCGCCGGGATCACCAGCGCGCGTGCGTAAACGAAGATCTGCGAGATATACACCAGCGAAAACACCGATGTCAGACCTGTCGACAGGACTGCGGACACCAGCATATTGCATAAGGTCTGGACCTGTGAGGCGCGGCTCGCGAGATCACCCGCGCTGTAATCCTGAAAGAACGCCGCAGGCAGCGACAGCACCCGCATCATGGTCGCTGCCTGCACCGCAACGCCCATCTTCGTTTCCACGCGTGCCGTTACCATCTGTTTGATGACCTGCAGCAGCAGCGTACTGACCGAAACACAGACCGTAAAGACGGCAAGGGCAAGCAGCAGACGCAGCTGTCCGGACGGCAGCACCTGTCCGAACAGCAGCCTGTTCAGTTTCGGTGACAGCAGCCCGATGAGGGTCACAGCCAGCGTGGCCAGCGCGAGTACCACGAAATCCGCCGCGGATAAGGTCTCTAAGATATAGTGCATCAGAGACGGCAGGCTGATCTTTGCAAGCGGAAAGGGTTTATAAAAGACCAGCGCCTCCGCTTCAAACAGGTCCTGATTGCTGCTGCCGATGCGCTTTTTCGCGCCGGTCGCAGGGTCCAGATAGCAATAGCCTGTCAATCCTGCCGGGAGCAGCGCGACCGCGCGCCCGTCCTCACGCAGCGTGCCGAGCATCGCGCCCGCCGCATTGCGGTACCAGCCGTCCGCAAGCTGCACTGTGCGCCGCATGATACCATGCGGGCGCAGCAGATACTCCAGCTGCTCTCCGGCGTCGCTGATATTGTCCGGTACTTCTCTGGTTTTGACATGATAATATTTTAAGATCGCGTCGATGGCATCCTTGCTCACGCTGAGGCTGTCCTGAAACGCCGCGCCGACCTTTTTCCCCATCACTGCGGACGCCATATTGGCAAACGCATCGGCAAAGACATCCTCATCATTTTGTTTTCGCTGTCTGATCTGTTCATCAAACCAACCCATCGCTGTCCTTCCCTCCTTACTCGTTCGTCACGAGCTGCGTGTATACGCCGCCCTGCTGCATCAGTTCTTCATGTGTGCCGCGTTCTGCGACTTCCCCGTGATCCAAAACGATGATCTCGTCGCAATCGCGGATCGTCGACAGGCGATGCGCGACAACGATGCAGGTGATGCCGCGATCCTTGATGGCCTTGACCACATCATACTCGGTCTTGGCGTCCAGTGCACTGGTCGCCTCGTCCAGAATGATGATCGTCGGGTCCTGCGCCAGCACGCGGGCGATCTCCATCCGCTGGCGCTGGCCCCCGGAGAAGTCCTTGCCGCCTTCCGTCAGCTTATATTGATAGCCGCCGTCGCGCTGCATGATGTCCTCATGCAGCTGTGCGTCCCTTGCAGCCATGATCATTTCAAAATCTTCAATGGAGTTGTCCCACATTTTGATATTATTGGCGATCGTATCTTCAAACAGAATGATGTCCTGATCCACGACTGCCAGCGATCCGGTAAACACACTGCGGTCGATCTCCGCGATCGGTCTGCCGTCAAAGAGGAGCTCACCGCTCCATGGCTTGTACAGCCCGGAGATCAGCTTCGTCAGGGTAGACTTGCCGCAGCCCGAACTGCCGACAAATGCCACACGACTGCCGGGCCTGAGCGTCATGCTGAAATCCCGGATCAGCGGCTCTGCGAGCCGCGAATAGCCAAAGGTAATATTTTTCAGTTCAATATTGCCGGAAAGCTTGTCATATTCCGCATTTTCATCCGGCGCTTCGTCTAAGGAGACATCCGTCGGATACTGCATGACATCCTCTACGCGTTCCATCTGGGTACGCATCTCCTGCAGCGTCTGCCGCGCCGAGATCAGCATGGACGCAGGTGAGAGGAAAGAGGCAAGGAAGCCTTGAAACGCCGTGAGCATACCGACCGTGAACGTGCCCTGCATCACCAGATACACACCTGTCATCAGCACCGCCGTACCGCAAAGCGCACTGACGAGCGTCGGCAGCAGGAGCAGCAGATGGTTCACCTGCCGCTGCTTGTTCACGCTGGCCTGATAGCCCGCCCATTTCTCGAAGAAACCGTTTTCGGCGCCGCTCGCCTTGATGGTCTCGATCATTTCGATCCCGGCGACTGTCGCGCCAGCCAGCTTCCCGGCATCACGCATGGCGACACGCGTCATGTTGACACGTCTTTTGGATATGATATTGGACAGGAGTATATTGGCAAACACCGAGAGCAGTCCGATCAGCGTCAGCAGCACGCTGTAGCGCAGCATGACCACGAAGTAGAAGAGCATCATCGCGGTCTGCAGCACCAATGGCGCAAACGTATTGACCAGCTGCCATGCGATCGTCGCGTTGGCGCCCTGTCTGCTCTGAATGTCTCCCGCCATGCGCTGCGAAAAGAATTCCATCGGCATGCGCAGGACCTTCCACATATAGGACGTATTGCCGACCATCGCGAGCTTCCCGTCGATGCGAAGCGTATATACCGCCTGAATCCATGCGACCACCAGCTGGATCACGCTCACCCCTGCCAGCGCCAGCGTAAACGGCAGCAGCCATTCCGGGTTCTCTCCGGTCAGCAGCCGATCGATGAAAATCCGCGAAAAAGCCGGTGTGATGATGCCAAGCAGGGAGGAGATGATGCTCGTCAGCACAATGAAAGCGACCGCCGCGCCCGCTCCTTTGAGACGTTTCTTCGCATAAGCAAGCATCGAGGTCTGTTTGCCCTCCGGCACAAAGTCCTCGCCCGGCTCGAAGAACAGACAGATCCCCGTAAAGGATTCATCAAAGGTCTTCATCGGCACAGCGTAGGTCCCCTTCGCCGGGTCATTCAGAACCGCCTTGCCCTTACGGAAGCCGTTGAGTACGACGAAGTGGTTGAAATTCCAATGAATGATGCAGGGAAACTTTCCTTCTTTTTTGAGGTCGTCCGGCTCGTAGCGGTAACCCTTGGCCGTCAGACCGTAGCTTCTGGCTGCGCGCAGCAGATTGCGCGCGTTAGAGCCGTCCCGCGACACACCGCAGTCAAAGCGCACCTGTTCGAGTGGTATCCACTTGTCGTAATAAGCCAAGATCATAGCCAGACTGGCCGCGCCGCATTCGAGCGCTTCCATCTGCATGATGACCGGGACCTTGGCAGCCCCATCGGTCAGCGGCTGTTTGATTTTTGTTGCTGTTTTCATGGCGGCTACCTCAGTTCAGAACAAAATCCATCGGCTTGACGCGATCCACAACAACGGAAACACGATAGACGCCGTCCGCAAGGTCCGCAGCCTCCGCGCTGATCTCGTAGACCCAGTCGTTTGCCGCAAGACCGCTCAGATGTAGAAAATAATCGTCCGCACCCGCCGCACTCTCGCCAAGGCGTATCGGTCTGCTCTGTATCAAGGTCACCGGATATGCTTCATCATTTGCGGAGATCACCGCCTCCGCCTGCAGCCTGTCGTGATCTGCCTCACTGAGATAGCAGACCAGCTTTCCGTCGGTGCAGACACCGCCGGTCTCCACCGTCGTATCTAAGGTGCCGAAGATGCCCCATACGCAGACGCCGATCAGCAGCACGATCACTGCAAGCAAAATCATCCACACCCGCGGATTCGATACGCGGATGTAGTCCTGCATCTGATCGGGTGATGTGATCCGTTCTATACTCTTTTGGCGAAAAATCGGTTCGCTCATGCTCTTACCTCTCTGTTTCCTGCATTGTTTTCAAATTTTCACATATTCCAATTTTCAAAATTTTCCTGCATGTCCTTATATATCCTTGCGGATGCGCAGAATGTTCTGCCCGTCCTTATATTCGTACGTGATCTCATCCATCGTTTTTTTGACCATGAAGATCCCCAAACCACCGCTGCCGCGCTCCTCTGCAGACAGCGTGATGTCCGGATCTTCTTTTTGCAGCGGGTCGTAAGGCACACCATGATCCATAAAGGTGATGGTGACCGAGATCGGCGCGTCGCTGACCTCGACCCGTACGGTCGCCGGACCGGTCTCCGGGTTGTACGCGTACTGCGCGATATTGCCGAACAGCTCGTCGATGGCGATGTCGATCTGCACCTGCGCTTTCATCGGACAGCCGATCTCTTCGAGCTGCGCGTTGACAAAGTCCGTCACCTGCGCAATATTTTCCACGACAGCAGGCAATGTCATTTCTTTCATAAGTCAGTACCTCCCTGATATTTGAGATATAGCATCGTAATGTCGTCAAACTGCGGCGCTTCGCCCGCAAAGGCCATCACATCCTCCTTGACTGCCCGGCAGACCTCCTCCGCGCGCAGTCCGTGCAGGGTATTGAGCAGCTCCAGCAGCCGCTGCTCCCCGTACAGCTCGTTGGTCGTATCGGCCGCCTCGGTCACGCCGTCCGTATAGATGTAAATTTCATCGCCCGGCGACAGCTGCAGCTCGTTCTTCTTATAGGAAAGCCCCGGCAGCCCTGCCAGCATCAGGCCCGGCTTGGTCTTGAGATATGCAAAGCTGCCGTCTGCGTGTCTGACCAGCGGCGGATTGTGCCCGGCGTTGGCAAACTCCAGCATGCCGGTCGTCAGATCCAGCACGCCCATCCATGCCGTCACGAACATGCCCGCCTCATTGTTTTCACACAGCTTCTCGTTTGCCATGGTGAAAACCTCCTCGACCGGTCTGCCCGATTCGGCATAGCCCTTGATGATGGTCTTGGCGGTCATCATGAACATCGCCGCCGGAATGCCCTTGCCGGACACATCGGCGATCAAAAATCCCAGCTTGTTCTC
>UQMQ01000131.1 GCA_900542245.1 uncultured Eubacteriales bacterium | reverse complement strand
GTTTCTTCTTATATGGTTGTGTGAACAGCGGATGTGCGAAAAAATCGCGCGAAGATTTTTCTAAGAGAAAGATCACAAATTTATGAGATTTTCGCAAGGATTTATGGTATCATAACGATAAAAGGAGTGCGACGATGAAAAAATTTCCGGAAGCTGCGAAGAAAAAGATCAGCCGGCAGATCGAAAAACTCCGCATATAAAATTTTCCTCAGTGACTGCGAGGCAGACGGGGTCATGTCTGTGCGATGGTGGTAAGATTTGAGCGAAAAAGCAAGGCATAAAGTGCAGGCGCGGGCTCATAATAGAGGTATGAGTTTGAGGGAAATCGTGCACGCGGACAATTCTATATGGGTAGAAATCGCGGTATTCGTGCTGGGAGGCGGTGCTTACGGACTGATGGAGATTTTGTTCCGCGGGCACACGCACTGGACGATGCTGGTGACAGGCGGCGCCTGTGCGCTAACATTATTTTATCTGCGGGAGTGGTTGCTGGTGCAGCCGCTGGCGGTCGGCGCGTTGGCTGGCGCGGTGATCATTACCGCCTATGAGCTGGCGGTCGGCCTGCTGGTCAATGTGAAGTTCGGCTGGCATGTCTGGGACTATTCCGCGCAGCCTGGCAATGTGCTGGGGCAGATCTGTCCGACGTTTACCGCGATCTGGTTCGTGGTCTGCTTTTTGTTCCTGTCGGGGGTGCGGCTGCTGATGCATGCGGTTTAAGCACCGGATACGGCAAGAGGGCAGGATGCCATGAAGCATAAATGAAAAATAAATAAAACAATAGGAGAAAATATGCGTTACAATTATCAAAAATTACAAAACGGCAGCGATATCCGCGGGGTCGCGATGGAGGGCATCGCGGGAGAGGCTGTGAATCTCGGACAGGAAGAAACGATGCGGCTGACGAAGGGCTTTGTGCTTTGGCTCAGTGAAAAGCTGCAAAAAGCGCCGCAGGACTTGACGGTATCGGTGGGACATGACAGCAGGCTCAGCGCGGAAAGCCTCAAAGCGGCGATTCTTATGGCACTGCAGGGAATCGGCGCGACGGTCTATGACTGCGGTCTGGCGTCCACACCGGCAATGTTTATGTCTACCATTTTTGAAGATTACCGCTGTGACGGCGCAATCATGATCACCGCCAGTCATCTGCCGTTCAACCGCAACGGCTTCAAATATTTTGACCGGGACGGAGGACTCAACAAGGAGGACATCAGCCACATCATCGACTGCGCGCAGTGTGAGAATCTGGACGATCACTTTGACAGACCCGGCTGCGCGGAGAATGGGAGTGACGCGGGCGCAGGAAACGATGGCTGTGACAAGTCCGCACCTGAAGCCGGAAGCAAAACCGGCAGCGTACATAAAAAAGACCTGATCGCAAGCTATGCCGCGCATCTG
This sequence comes from uncultured Eubacteriales bacterium, assembly GCA_900542245.1. Lineage (GTDB taxonomy): Bacteria > Bacillota > Clostridia > Peptostreptococcales > Anaerovoracaceae > CAG-238. Next base: position 4,960 of record UQMQ01000131.1, on the reverse strand, counting down.
CGGGAGAAGATCATTGCGGAGGTCGCTCGTCCGGATGTGCCGGACAAACCGCTTGCCGGTCTGAAAATCGTTGTTGACGCGGGGAACGGCGCGGGCGGGTTCTACGCGGAGCAGATTCTGGCGCCGCTGGGCGCCGATGTATCGGCGAGTCAGTTTTTGGAGCCGGACGGACATTTTCCGAATCACCAGCCGAATCCGGAGAACAAGGAAGCCATGGAGTCTATCAGCCGCCGCGTTGTGGAAAGCGGCGCGGACTTCGGTCTGATTTTTGATACAGATGTGGATCGCTCATCTGCGGTTGATAAAAATGGCAGGGAAATCAGCCGCAATGCCATCGTTGCCATGGCGGCCGCGCTGATCGCGGTCGAGCATCCGGGTACGACAGTGGTGACCGACAGCATTACCAGTGACGAACTGACGGTATATCTGGAGGATTGCCTCGGACTCAAGCATCTGCGGTTCAAACGCGGCTACAAGAATGTCATCAACAAGTCGATTGCGCTGAACAAGGAGGGTATCGACAGCCAGCTGGCGATTGAAACCTCGGGGCACGCGGCATATAAAGAAAACTACTTCCTCGATGACGGCGCGTATCTGGCGACCAAAATCGTCATCAAGGCGGCGCAGCTGGCGCAAAAGGGGGTCGGTATCGACGTTCTGCTGGCATCGCTTGCGGAACCGAAAGAAGCGCTGGAGGTGCGGTTCCCGATCAGCGGCGAAGATTTTGCGGCATACGGCGAACAGGTGCTTGCAGACCTCAAGACTTGGGCCTCAGCACCGGAACAGGCAGCACGCGGATTTTCTCTGGTGGAGCCGAATTACGAAGGCGTGCGCCTCAATGTCCGTAACGCGGACACGACCGGCTGGTGCCTGCTTCGCAAATCGCTGCATGACCCGATCATGCCGCTGAATGTGGAAGTCAGCCAAGGCAGCTGCGAAAATATTTTGAACGAAATCAAAGATTTTTTGCGCAAGTATACGCAGATTGTGGTAAAATAAAGATACCGCAGGCTTATACCGGGAGTGGGAAGGAACGAGGCAAATGAGTGACAAACTGTATACACTCGAAGAAATTCGCGAAAAAGTGAAGCCGATCGCAGCGGCCTATGGTGTCGAACGCGTTTATTTGTTCGGCTCGTACGCTCGAGGTGAAGCTACGGCAGAGTCTGATTTGGACTTTCGCATAGACAAAGGTAAAGTTAAAGGCCTCGCGTTTGGCGGACTGATCAATGCACTTTTGGATGCATTTGGTAAAAATGTTGATGTGGTCACGACAGCAAGTTTAGACCGAGAGTTTTTGCAGGAGATTGCGGGCGAGGAGGTGCTCTTATATGCCTGATGCGCAATATTGTTGCACATAAATATGGGTCTTTCGATTTTGATATTTTATGGGAGGTTGTCAGTGAGGATATTCCGGAACTGAGCGCTTTCTGTGAAAATCATTTGAGATAGAAGAAAATTATAACTAGACAGAGTAGGGACGGCGCGTTAAGTGCCGGCGGATGGGAAGTTGCCGCCGGACGAAAGCAAGCTTGCTGCGGTGCCGTACCCGCATCCGCTGCTGCAATCAGAGACAAAAGGCTCTCCTTTTTGCGGCGACTGTCGCAAGGATGGATTTTGTGCGGGCTGCGCCACGCGATTGACGTGTGGGATAGGCTTGCATAGAGTTCGAAAAAAGGAGGTTTTTTTATGAAAAAATTAGACTTGAAGGCTATGGTTACTTGTGCTGCGCTGATTGCTGCGGCGATCGTACTATCGCGGTTTTTGTCCATCAATGCATGGAATCTCAAAATCGGATTTACCTTTGTGCCGGTATTTATCGCAGCCTATCTTTACGGACCGATCGGCGGCGCGGTGGTCGGCGGAATTGCCGACTTCATCGGTGCGATCCTGTTCCCAATCGGCGCCTACTTCCCGGGCTTTACGCTGACCTGTGTGATCACCGGCGCGGTGTACGGTCTGCTGCTGCACAAGAAGCAGACACCGCTGCGTATCTTGATCGCGATCGCGATCGTGCAGCTTGGCTGCGGACTTCTGGTAAACACCTATTGGATCTCCGTCCTGTACGGCTCACCGTTTACGGCACTTTTGGTGACACGCAGTGTGCAGTGTTTGATCATGATTCCGGTCGAGTTTATCGTCATCGGTGCGATGAGCCGCCTGCTTGCGCGGCATAAGGCAAGCCTTACGGCGTAGAAGGACTTGCGAGTATGATCGTGCAGCTGCTGCCATAAGGGCAGGATAGAAGACAAAAGAAAATCAAATACATGAGGTGACAGGATGCAGGAATTGTTGATTCAGAGCTTGGAGATTGACTGGAATGAGATCGATGCGCGGGATTATCTGCGCAGCATTCATGCGGTACAAGCGCTCAAGAGACTGGCGTTCCATAGTCCGGTCACCTTTTTTGCGGGCGAGAACGGCAGCGGCAAGTCGACACTGCTGGAAGCGATAGCGGTTGCCTACGGGTTTAACCCGGAGGGCGGGACGAAGAATTACAGCTTTTCTACTTATGATTCTCATTCCAGACTTGGGGAGGCATTGCGGCTTGTGCGCGGCGTACGGCGCGCGGACTGGGGATATTTTTTGCGTGCGGAAAGCTTCTACAATGTGGCAACGCAGGAGGCAAGCTATGCAGACCCCGGACACCCGTCAGAGCGCTATCATCAAAAATCACATGGCGAGAGTTTTTTGGCACTAGCACAGCATCAGTTCCGCCCGCGTGGTTTGTATCTGTTAGACGAGCCGGAGGCTGCGCTTTCCCCGCAGCGGCAGATGAGCCTGCTGGTTGAGATCGCGCGCTGTGCGGCACAGGGCTCTCAGTTTATCATTGCTTCCCATTCGCCGATTTTGCTGGCGATGCCGGAGGCTGAAATCCTGTGTTTTGATGCAGACGGTGTCCGCCCTTGCACGTATGAAGAAACAGACAGCTATCGGATCACAAAGATGTTTCTCGACGACCGCAAGCGGATCCTGCATCATTTACTTGGCGGCATCGAGTGACACGAAAGGCAGAGGTTTGCAGCAAAGCAGGAAGAAGATATTTTCTTGGGAAATGATATAAAAATAACAAAGGTTTATTGACGATGCAGGGGCAATCCTTTATAATGAAAGAGAACGATATTGCAGATCTTACTTAATTCAGGAGGAGAAGATGAAGATGAGGAGATTAAAATTAGTTGCACTCGTTATGACTTTGGCTATGGTGATTTCTACGGCAAGTGCTTTCGCATGTACCGGTGCATACGTCGGCAAGGACGTCAGTGAGGACGGTACTACGATCATTGCACGCAGTGAAGACCAGGGAACCGGGGCTTATGCCAAGATGTTTAAGGTGCAGCCTCGTGTAACCAAGGCGGGTCGCTATTATGTGGACGAGGGAGAGGATCAGAAGGGTTTCAAGGTACCGCTTCCTAAGACAACCTATAAGTATACTTATGTGCCTGATGTATCCACACATGGAGACGGAGAATATCCTGCAAGCTGCACCAACGAATATGGCTTGGCAGTCGTAGGAACGGTTTCCGCAAGTCCTTCCGAGGCCTATGAGGCAGCGGACCCTTTCAAAGAGACCGGGACAGGTCTCAGAGAAGCAATTTTGCCGGGTCTGATCGCGTGTCAGGCGAAGACCGCGAAGGGTGCTGTCAACAAGCTGGCTTCACTGCTGGACAAATATGGCTCTGAAGAGGGCAATATTTTGTTCTTTACCGATCAGAAGGAAGCATGGATCTTTGAAGTTTACGGTGGTACGACTTATGCGGCTATGAAGATGCCGACGGATAAAGTCGCTGTTTTCGGCAACCAATTCATGATTGATGTGGTAGACGAAAACGATACAGAAAACTTCGTGTTCTCTAAAAATCTGTTTGAAACAATCGATAAGGTCGGCGCAGTCAAAGATGACGGAAAGTACAATCTGCTCAAGTCTATCAGCGGGCTGACTAGAGAAGAATATTCCAACATGAGAACCTGGATCGGACATAAGCTTCTGGCACCGTCCAGCGTTGGCGCATACAGTGATACAGAGCTTTATCCGCTGTTCTATGCACCGGATAAGAAGGTTTCGGTTCTGGAAGTGATGGATATTTACCGTAACCGTTATGAAGGAACGGAATATGATATGATGAAAGCTGAGAACGCTGGCAGACGTCCGATCGGCATAACACGTTCTTCGGATATCCATATCATTCAAACTTTCTATGACCTTCCGGCTGACACCTGCCATCTGCAGTGGCTGGCCATGGGTAATGCGGAGCATTCGGTATTCATTCCGGCGTTCAGCGGCATCACGGATACACACAAATCCTACAAGATCGACAGCAACAACTACAACGCAAACAATATGTACTGGGCATGCAAACGTATCTGCGGCATCGCGGAGCAGGACAGAGAGTTCTTGAGCCAGGGTGTCAAGGATTACTGGAAGGCACAGGAAACTTCCATGTATAAGAGCACGATCAAAGACGTCAAAGCTCTGAAAAAAGCTTACAAGAAGAGTAAGAAGGATGGACGTGCTTACGCAACCAAGATCGCTAAGAACTATGCCGCAAAACAGCTTGCAAATTCCAATAAGTTATACAAGCAGCTGCTTTTCACATCGGTTGATAATGTGAATGACAGAACCAATAATGCGAGGAAAACAGTATTTGCTATGACTGCAAAATAAAAGTAATGTAATGAAAACCGGACGACAACTCACTGACAACGGATGCAGCGAGGACAGTCGTCCGGTCTTATTTTAAAAACGGAAGATTTATAAAAGCAGCTCCATGTAAATATCCGATAGTTCAAAAGCTAAAGAAATTTCCGGCAAGGCTTGCTGCTTTTTGGTGAAAAAGTCCGTAAAGGTGTAAAAAAGTTTGCGGCACTTTGCTTGGGGCGTCTGCATTGCAGCAGGCGATGGCTACAAAAGCGTGAACGGTATACACCACTGTCCGCGCACGTGTCGGATTGCACCGGC
>UQMQ01000130.1 GCA_900542245.1 uncultured Eubacteriales bacterium | reverse complement strand
AGAAAACTGTTCGGACTTTTCTCATATAGTCCAAAGTTGCGGTAGAATTGTTCACAAGTTTTATGGTATAATTTGAACACGAAATTGAGCAACAAATTGGAAGTATGAGAGGAGAATAGCAGTATGGATGATTACGGAAAATTATGGGATAATTATTCTATCGAATTTAATTCAAAGTTAGTAAATTCAAATGGAGATTGGAACAAACTGGACGAAGATGAACAAGAAATTGCTGCCTTATGGAAGCTATTTGTGGACATAAATAACGGAGGATTTATCCAGTTTTTTTGCAACTGGGGTTTCCAATGTTTTTGCTATGCCATGCGTGGGCTAAAGCGCATCGATGATACCAGTCTTTATGAATTACTGGCAGACACATATTATGATGTTCTGGAAAAATTTAAAGATGATACCAGATTAACAGAATATTGGGATATACCAGAGTATCTGACAGATGAAGATGAGGAACGCCTTAACACTGCCGATACACAGTTCTATAAAACAGAATGTGAACATTTTACTAAAATGGCTTATGAATATTACCATCAAACATTGAAGAAAACGGTAACACCGATTGATACTTAACAATTCCAGTTTGATATACTCGTTTCCGGCAGGGTTTGTGGCAGGTGTGCCCCAACAAGAAAACTTTGGAAACACGCAGGAGCTGAAAATCAAAACAAAAGAGGGCTGTGCGTCAGCGGATATTTTCCGTTAGGGCGCAGTCCTCTTTTTGCATGCTATGATTTTTTGAAAAAAGATGTTTGATCGGCAAAACGGCGGGGTATACTATGTATGCGACAGGATACCCCTAAGGGGTATTTGAAGCGAAGTGAGCGTGTTGCCAACGAAAACGCCGACTGAAATTTTGATTATGTGGGAAATATTGCTAGGCGATATTTCCGGAATCACGACAAAAGCACCTTGCGAAGTGGCGCTCATAGGTGAGCGCCATATGCGCATAGAAATCTGTATTTCGTTATGCACACTTTTGTCCTAAATAAACGATGATCACATAGGATGATCACATAGAAAGTAGGGAAACTAATGGAGAACGAAAAGAAATGCTGCTGTTCGGAAAAGACGACGATCCGTTCCGACAAGCAGAAAAAAGCACTGCTGAACAGGCTCAAGCGAATCGAGGGACAGGTGCGGGGCATTCAGAGCATGTTGGAAAACGACGCGTACTGCAACGATGTGCTGATGCAGTCGGCGGCGGTCAACGCGGCGATGCACGCGTTTAACCGCGAGCTGCTCGCCAGCCATATCCGGACCTGTGTGGCGCGCGACATCCGCGAGGGGCATGACGAGGTCATCGACGAGCTCGTGGCGACCCTGCAAAAGTTGATGAAATGATAGGATAGAGAATCCTACTGACCATAGACAGAAAGACAGCAAAAGGAGGCAAACTCAAAAATGGAACAGTTTAACGTAAAAGGCATGAGCTGCGCAGCCTGCAGCGCGCGTGTGGAAAAGGCGGTTTCCAAGGTGCCGGGTGTCACAGCCTGCACCGTAAGCCTTTTGACAAACTCCATGGGCGTGGAGGGCAGCGCGAGCGCGGAGAGCATCATCTGCGCGGTACAAAAGGCAGGATACAAGGCATCTGTCAAGAAGCCGCATGACGCTGCAAGCCGCGCGAAGCAGGGCGGTACGGCGCAAGCAGGGGCGGGCAGGACCAAAGCCGGGAGTGCTGCAGGGAAGGCAGCAGCGGGCGGCGCGGCGTATGCTGATGAGGAAGCGGCGCTGGCGGACACCGAAACGCCGCTGCTTAAAAAAAGACTCATCGCGTCGATCGGGTTTTTGCTGGTACTGATGTATGTTTCGATGGGACATATGATGTGGAGCTGGCCGATTCCGGCATGGCTTGCGGGAAATCACGTGGCGATGGGCTTGCTGCAGCTTTTGCTGACCGCCGTCATCATGGTCATCAATCAGAAATTCTTTATCAGCGGCTTTACCGGTCTGTGGCACCGCGCTCCGAATATGGATACGCTGGTCGCGCTTGGCGCGTCGGCGGCGTTCGGCTGGAGTGTGGTCGCGCTGTTTCTGATGACCGATGCGCAGGTCAAAGGCGATATGGCGCAGGTCATGGTCTACATGAACGAATTTTATTTTGAATCCGCAGCGATGATTTTAACGTTGATTACGGTCGGCAAAATGCTCGAGGCGCGCGCCAAGGGCAGGACGACCGACGCCCTCAAAGGACTGATGCGGCTGGCGCCGGAGACGGCGACCCTTCTTAGAGACGGCAAAGAGGTGACGGTCCCTGTCGCGGAGGTTGTCAAGGACGACATTTTTGTTGTTCGCCCCGGCGAAAGCATTCCCGTCGATGGGATCATTCTGGAGGGCAGTACGTCAGTCAACGAGGCGGCGCTGACCGGCGAAAGCATACCTGTCGATAAAGAGGCAGGCGCACAGGTCTCCGCGGCAACCATCAATCAGTCCGGATTTATCCGCTGCCGGGCATCCCGCGTCGGTGAGGATACTACACTGTCGCAGATCATTCAGATGGTCAGCGACGCGGCGGCGACCAAGGCGCCGATTGCGAAGACGGCAGACCGCGTATCGGGCGTATTTGTTCCGGTCGTCATGGGAATTTCGCTGGTGACGCTGCTCGTCTGGCTGCTGATCGGACAGGGCTTTGCCTACGCGCTGGCAAGAGCGATCTCAGTACTGGTCATCAGCTGCCCTTGCGCGCTGGGATTGGCAACGCCGGTAGCTATCATGGTCGGCAGCGGTGTCGGCGCGAAAAACGGCATCTTGTTCAAAACCGCGGCTTCTTTGGAGGAAACGGGCAAGACAAAGGTTGTCGCGCTGGATAAAACAGGAACGATTACAAGAGGCGAACCGCAGGTGACTGACATCGTACCGGCAGAGGATGTGACGGCGGAGGAGCTGCTGCGCAAGGCGGCGGCTTTAGAGGCGAAGAGCGAGCATCCGCTGGCGAGGGCTGTGATGGAGTACGCGCGGCAGCAAAAGATAGAGCCTGCGGAGGTCAGCGCGTTTACGGCTTTGCCGGGCAGCGGACTTACGGCGATGCTGGACGGCAAGCAGCTTCTCGGCGGCAGCATGAATTGGATCGGCGCACAGACGAAAGACGCTGCGGCGGGAAGAGAACGGTTAGCAGAGCAGACAGGCGTTCTCGCAGATGCAAACAAAGCGCAGCTGACGCAGGCGGAACGTTTCGCGGAGGCAGGTAAGACGCCGCTGCTGTTTATGGAAGACGGCAAGTTGCTGGGTATGATTGCGGTCGCGGATACCATCAAAGAGGACAGCGCAGCTGCGATTCGCGATCTGCGTCATCTTGGACTGCGCGTGGTCATGCTGACCGGTGATAACGAAAAAACGGCTGTTGCCATCGGCGCACAGGCGGGCGTGGACGAGGTCATCGCGGGCGTGCTGCCGGACGGCAAGGAACGTGTGATCCGTGATCTTAAAAAATACGGGAAAGTCATGATGGTCGGTGACGGGATCAATGACGCGCCGGCGCTGACGAGCGCGGATATCGGCGCTGCAGTCGGCGCGGGCGCGGATATCGCACTTGACGCGGCAGAGCTTGTGCTGATGAAGAACAGTCTGACAGATGTGGCGGCAGCCATCCGTCTCAGCCGTCAAACCCTGCGTAATATCCACGAAAATCTGTTTTGGGCGTTCTTTTACAATACCATCGGTATTCCGGTCGCCGCGGGCGTTTTCGTCGCTCTGGGGCTGACGCTGAACCCGATGCTGGGGGCAGCAGCGATGAGTCTGTCGAGCTTCTGCGTCGTGACGAACGCACTGCGTCTGAATCTGTGCAGACCATATGACAACCGCAAAGATTGCAAACACAGCAAGGCCGAAAAAGCATAAACCTGTGCCGCAATTCGCGCGCATATCGAAATAGATAAAAATCCGACCATGAGAAAAAACGCGGGCAGCGGATTTTCCCGGGGCGGTGAAAATAGGAATGAAAAAGAAAAACGGAGGCAAAGCAAATGACAAAGACAACATTAAACATTACAGGCATGGCATGCAATATGTGCGAGGCACATGTAAACGACGCGATTCGAGAGAATTTCAAGGTGAAGAAGGTGAACTCCTCGCATACGAAGAATCAGACCGAGATTATCAGCGAGGAACCGCTGGATGAGGCGAAGCTGAGAGATGTCATCGCGGAGACCGGTTATGAGCTGCAGGGGATCAGCAGCGAGCCGTATGCCAAGAAAGGCTTGTTCGGCTTCGGGAAATAGGGAGCTTGACGCGCCGCTCCGCAGAGCTTTGCACTCTGGCTGCGGCGCGCTGCTTTTCAAGCCCGGCGCTTTCTTTGCTGCGCTACCACGTAAATCTTGCGCGTACTTTCATGGAATGATCCATGCTTGTCCAAACGAGCGAGCAATGCGCTTTGCTGAGCGTTCGCGCGAATTATTCGTGAAAACCACAAAACTCGGGAAGGTGGGGCGTGAGCCGGAGCGATCATACGCTTAGAGGAGGTGCGGCGCGCAGGGATAGTGCGCTTTCTCTGCTGCGCAGAAGTACAGTCTGCCTGCGAACTTGCGATGACGTTGAAATTCCAAGCTGTATGGGGGAAAACGAAAATTCGTGCGCGAAAAAGAAAGAAAAAAAGTGCGAAAAAGTGAAATTTCCCGTTGACATTGTTTCCTGATTATGCTAATATAGGTTTCGGCTCAAGAAAAGACGGAAACGTTTTTACGAAAAGCCGGATTTTTGTGCGGCGGTTCTACGGGCTGCCAATCAGAAAAAAGTTTGAAAAAGTTGAAAAAAACACTTGACATTTTGGACAACATCCTGTAAAATAAATAAATGTGTCAAGCAATTAAAATGACGCTGTGGGAGTTTAGCTCAGCTGGGAGAGCATCTGCCTTACAAGCAGAGGGTCATAGGTTCGAGCCCTATAACTCCCACCATTTTACCAGATTTTGATGGCCTGGTAGTTCAGTTGGTTAGAATGCCAGCCTGTCACGCTGGAGGTCGACGGTTCGAACCCGTTCCAGGTCGCCAACTTTTTTAAACGATTTGCTGGTGTGGCTCAACGGTAGAGCAGCTGATTTGTAATCAGCAGGTTGGGGGTTCGATTCCCTCCACCAGCTCCAATATTTATCGAGGGATTCCCGAGTGGCCAAAGGGGGCGGACTGTAAATCCGTTAGCTGAGCTTTCGATGGTTCGAATCCATCTCCCTCGACCAATTATGCGGAAGTGGCTCAGGGGTAGAGCATCGCCTTGCCAAGGCGAGGGTCGCGAGTTCGAATCTCGTCTTCCGCTCCAATTTTTTATGCGGATGTAGTTCAATGGTAGAACCTCAGCCTTCCAAGCTGATGGCGTGAGTTCGATTCTCATCATCCGCTCCATCTTCGATGTGTGGGCTCATAGCTCAGCTGGATAGAGCAACGGCCTTCTAAGCCGTGTGTCTGGGGTTCGAATCCCTATGGGCTCACCAATTTTTAACAATACTTCGGGGTAACGATGGGGTATCGCCAAGCGGTAAGGCACCAGGTTTTGATCCTGGCACTCGTAGGTTCGAATCCTGCTACCCCAGCCAATAGATATGACCCATTAGCTCAGTCGGCAGAGCACTTGACTTTTAATCAAGGTGTCCGGAGTTCGAATCTCCGATGGGTCACCATTTTCAAACCGAATAGGTAGCGTAGTAGAACTCATGTTGGAGAGGTGTCCGAGTGGTTTAAGGAGCTGGTCTTGAAAACCAGTGATTCCGAAAGGGACCGTGGGTTCGAATCCCACCCTCTCCGCCATAATACGTTATAATATGTAAGTTTAGCCTGGAGAAGTACTCAAGAGGCTGAAGAGGACGGTTTGCTAAACCGTTAGGGTTCGTTTAGGGCCGCATGGGTTCGAATCCCATCTTCTCCGCCATAATTTTTGAGCTGGTTTGAATAGGAATCTTCTCCGATACGATTTAGGGGTATAGCTCAGCTGGTAGAGCAGTGGTCTCCAAAACCACGTGCCGTGGGTTCGATTCCTACTGCCCCTGCCAATTTATTTAAACTTGTGCCGGGGTGTAGCGCAGTTTGGTAGCGCAACTGGTTTGGGACCAGTGGGCCGCGGGTTCAAATCCTGCCACCCCGACCATTACAAAAACATATGGGCCTTTAGCTCAGTTGGTCAGAGCATCCGGCTCATAACCGGCAGGTCCCGGGTTCAAGTCCCTGAAGGCCCACCATTTACTCAATTTAACATATGCCCATTTAGCTCAGTAGGTAGAGCAGGGGACTGAAAATCCCCGTGTCTCTGGTTCGATTCCGGAAGTGGGCACCACAAAAACCGTTGATTTTTACATCAACGGTTTTTTCGTGGGGTGAAGCGTGTGCTATCACGCAAGTGCATTTTTTGATTATGTAGGAAATATCGCATAGCGATATTTCCGGAATAACGACAAAAGCACCTT